>CAMLUY010000036.1 GCA_946487985.1 uncultured Clostridia bacterium | reverse complement strand
TAAGCGACCTTTCTGTGCTCAGGTTTTCAACGGTAAATGAAAAGACTATGGCTGTCCTGTGGTCAATAAAATTTAAAGCCAAATCATGCCATACAGTTTCATTACCAACCGTATCCCTTGATGAGTAGGTTACATCAAGGTTCTGCGGATTGATTTGAGCGCCTGTTGCACTGCCAGTCACACGTGCGACAACGTCATTGGCTTGAAAGCTTAGGCTGCCGCTCAAGTTTACTGACGCATTGCTTGCTGCAAGTACTGCAACAATAAATATACCCAGAACCATCATAAATGCCGCAATTGCCGAAACAAGCTTAACTTTTAGTGTCATTTTCCCTTCCTCCGTGTTTTTTAGCCATCACCCGTTGCAACTATAATTGAATTTTTTGTGATTTTTGTAAAACGATTTTTATTGTCTTCTGCTTAACTTTATTATGCTCTAAAATCTCGACAAAAATCAACAAAAACAGTCAAAAAGATAAAATTTATTTTTTTGCCTACCCTATTCTACCCCCCCCCGCAATTTTGTCAAGTAAATTGATGTCATTATTTTTTTATTTTAATTATTTGCATTGCCAAAATTGGTTGGGGTGGGTAGAAATTCAATAAATCCGCATAAAACAAGCCAAGGACAACTTTTGTTGTTCGAGCGCTCTCGCAGTACACGTATGTGTCTGCGAAAAAGGGCAAATCAAGCGTTACCGTGCAGCTCACAAGCTCACTTGTGAGCAAACAAAAGCGTAGATGCAGCCGTGCGTCACGTAAAAAAATATTTTTATTTGACAAAATTGCGATTTTAGTGGGGGGGGGTAGAATTTTAATAAAACCGCATAAAACAAGCGCAAGACTGTTCCCCTAAGCAGCCGCCTCTAATTAGTCCGACAAAAAACTCAAACAACTTTTGTTGTTTGAGTGCTTTATGAAAAAACTATTCCTTTTCCTCTTCAACTTCTTGCGATTGTGATGTTGGCGTTGACATTGTCTTTATTTTTTGTCTATAAAAGTTGTGCACTACGTCAAAATCATTATACGGGTATTTTTTGCCCTTAATTTCCTGATATTTTTCAGCGCCTTTGCCTGCAATGACTATTGTTTGCCCATCTTTGTATCTTTCAAGTGCATATTCAATCGCGGATTTTCTGTTTTCAATGATGTCACAATCTTTTGTCATACCCTGTTTGATTTCACCAATTATGCTGTATGGATTTTCAAAACGCGGATTATCTGATGTCAAAATCACCTTATCGGCAATTTCCGATGCAATCCTGCCCATGATTGGCCGTTTCTGCTTATCGCGATTGCCGCCGCAGCCAAAGATGACCACAAGCTGTTTGTCGGAAAGTTTTTTTGCAGTCGAGAGCACCTTTTCAAGCCCATCAGGGGTGTGAGCGAAGTCAATCACAATGTTGCTGTCGCCCATCTTTATTATGTTGAATCTGCCCTCCACCGGGCTGATGCAGGCAGTTGCAAGCTTGATCATTTCAAGTGGCACACCAAGGCTGCGCAAAATAGATATTGATGCAAGTGTATTTTCAATATTATACTCACCAACCAGCCCTGTTTTAATATGAGTCTTTTCGCCAAGGCAGTTGCAATCAAACTCACTGCCAGAGAATGACAATTTTTCATTCGACGCGCTGACGTCAAAATTGCTGTTGCGGCCATAGCCAATCACCGGCACTTTTGAGTTTTCAAGCAATTGTGTACAGGTGGGGTCATCGCCGCAAACGATTCCAAGCTTGATTTTATCAGGCTCAAAAAGCTTGAATTTTGCCTTTGCATAATTGTCCATATCTCCAAAAAAATCAAGATGGTCTTCTGTAATGTTTGTAATCAGACCAATTTCAAACTTGACGCCATCAAGTTTTTCAAGCGCCAGAGCGTGCGCGGACGCCTCCATGACCACGAACTCGCAGCCGCGGTCCTTCATTTTCTTGAAGATTGCATGCAGCGCATATGGGTCAGGAGTGGTCATGCCTGTGTCAATGCTTTCGCTGTCAACAACAGCGCCCAGAGTGCCGATTGTCCCCACTTTCGCGCCTGCAAAACGCAGCATTTCAGCGGTTGTTCCTGTAATCGTTGTCTTGCCATTTGTTCCTGTAATTGCAATCAGCTTCATTTCATCGCACGCCCGACCAAAGAAGTTTTTGCTTGCAAGCGCATATGCCTGCCTTGAAGAATTGGCAACTATCACGCGTTCGTCATCAATATCTTTGTCAGAAATGGCAGCGACAGCGCCACGCTCAAAGGCCTGCTGCAAAAAGTCGTTACCATCAAAGTTCGTGCCTTTCAGCGCGATAAAGACGTCACCCTTTTCAACCTCGCTGTGCACCGTCTTGATATCGTGCACCTCAATATCGTCAAGTGCTGCATTGTATTTTTTTATAGGCAGCCCTGAAATAATCTCTTTAAGATTCATTTTCACCTCTCATTGTGATATTTTACTATCTTTGGTAGGCAAATTTGACCATGGTTGCAAAAATAACTAAAAAATGCTAGAAAAATACACTTTATCGAGCTTTTTGTCAGCTCATCTTGTATTTTTCATGGTCGCGCATGCTGATATAGTTTTCAATCGCGCTGCTGCTGAACGCGTATTGCGTCCCGCTTTTTCTTTCAAATTTGGTTATTGCCTGGCAAATCAGAGTTGACAAAAGGTCTTCAAACGGCAGCGGGAAAAGATTGAATGCAAGCGAGCCTGGTATGCTGTTGGGCTCATTAACGAAAAGTTTGTCGTGCTTTTCATCGTACAAAAAGTCTATTCGCACCACGCCGTCGCACATCAGCGCGCGATAGCATTTTTCTGCAAGCTGCTTGATTTTTTTGTCAAGCGCTGCCGAAATCTTGCTTGTGTCACGCGGCCTTTCCTTGATGTATTTGTCTTCAAAGGAGTAAATCTTGCCCTTTTTGACCTCTTGAACATTGCTTGTCACCAGTCTGTCGCCTACTTTGACCACCGCGCAGCAAAATTCACGAGCGTTTTGAATGTACTTTTCGACAATTATTTTGTCGTCAAAGTTTGCGGCTTCACTTACGCATTTTTCAAGCATATCAACATTTTCACATATGCTGATGCCTACACTGCTGCCCAGATTTGCCGGTTTTACAATGAAAGGCAAGCCCAATTTGTCTTTGCACATCTTGCTGAAATCCACTCTGTTTGCCCTGTATGCAGATATGTCAAATTGCACATATGCCGGAGTGGGGATATGCGCATTTTTCATGATAATTTTGCTGAGCACTTTGTCCATGCATATTGCGCTTGACAGAACGCCGCAGCTGGTGTAGGGCAGCCCAGCCATTTCAAGCAAACCTTGCAGACTGCCATCTTCGCCGCCGTGGCCATGATTGCAAAGCAGGGCGCAGTCAATTTTGACCGAGCTTTTGATTTTGTTTTTTTCCATTATGCACAATACACCTTTGCCCATTTCAAAGGTAACATTTTTGACATTTTTTGCATTTTTCACAAAGTTGAGATAGGTTTGCGGCTGCGCCAAATTGCTGCCAGTGACAAAACTTCCGTCAGGCTTGATATACACAGGGACAACTCGAAAGTTTTTCAGGCATCTCATTGCCTGCATAGCGGTTATCACGCTGATGTCATGCTCGACTGACTTGCCGCCAAAAAATACAGCTATTGTCTTCATTTTTGCCTCCTTTTTATGACAATTTTTCAAATTTTAAATTTTTGGCAAACTTCTCAGGCTGTCAAAAATCAGGCAGACTGAGATTTTTAGCGGGTTTATCTGTAATTATCTGGCAGGTCATTTTCAAAAAGCACGACCGCGCCTTTGACCATTATGAGCTGCAAGATTTCCTTTTGCTTTTTGCGAGTTTGAGCAAAGTATATCTTCTCACGCGGAAAATTGTGAGAAATCGCGCCCGAAAGAATATAGTTTTTGTTGGTGTCGTTCATGATTATGATATAGTCGGCGACATCGGCAATCATTGCTCCAAGCTTGAAGTTGACGTCCGACTGCTCTTTGCCCATCTCGACAATGCCAGGGGTAACCACTATTTTCAGCCCCTCAAAGCGAGACAGCACATCAAGCGCCTCGCTGCTGCCAACAATGTTACAGTTGTACGAATCGTCAATTATGGTTGAGAAGTTATTCTTCACAATCTCCAAACGGTGGGGCACAGGTTCAAGCATGGCTATGGCAGAGGCGAGGTCCTGATTCGTTATTCCAAGCCGTGACGCCATGGCGGCAGCCGTGACAATATTGTGAATGTTGCAGTTGCCAAGAAGCCTGGTCTTGACAGGAAGTCGCGCGCCGTTGAGCACAAGGTCAAACTTGCTTCCGCTTGGCCCGATGACCACATTTTCGGCATACGCATAGCCATCTTTGCTGTTTGTAAGGTATTTCTCGCCGCTATATCGGTCATAAAGCCGCCGCGTAGACTGGCTGTCGCCATTAAAGACCATTACGCCATCGTCTGGCATATTCTGCGGCAGCTCGTTTTTGGTTTCTTCAATGCAGCGAGTGCTGCCAAAGGTTTCAATGTGCTGGTTGCCTATTGTGGTCAGTATGCCATAGCTTGGCTTTACCAGTTTTGTCAAAGTTTCAATATCGCCGCGATGCCGCGCGCCCATCTCTGCAATAAAAACGTCGTGGTCGTCAAGATTTGAAAGAATTGTCTTTGTCACGCCCATCTCTGTATTGTAGGATTTTGGCGTGGCGCAAACCTTGTACTCTTTTTCAAGCATGGTTGCAAGAATGGTCTTTGTCGAGGTCTTGCCGTATGAGCCGGTTATGCCAATCTTGATGATGTCAAGCCGCCCAAGCTTGCGCTTTGCACGCTTCACATACATGATTTTTATCAGCTTTTCAATCGGCCACAGCAGGTAGTGCACACCCGCAATCACAAATGGCACAAGCAGGAAAAGCAGGGCACAGTCAAAAATCCGCAGAAAAACATTGTGGACAAAATAGTTCACCAAAAAGAACAGTCCAATGGCAACAATGGCAAGCGCGAGTACAAACCTGCAAAGGCGCTTGGTCAAAACAAGCTTGTTTTTGTCGCCATATGCAAGGTTGAGCTCAAAAATATTGGTCAAAAACAGCTTGATTCTGTATCCCGTAAGCTGATATGTCTTGATGAAAAGATAGCTCCAAACCATGTACAAAATCACGCATACACATATGTTCACATACAGCATTTTTCCTCCTCCCAAAATCTGCTCACAAGCATTGTGAATTCAAGCGGCCTGTCAAGAAAAGCGTAGTGACCCGCGCCATCAATGACTTGCAGAGTTGAATTTCTGATTTTCTTTTGCATTCGTTTGGCCATATACAGCGGCGTTTCGCTGTCCTTTTCGCCCCAAATTATCAGCGTAGGCCGAGATATCTTTTGACAATATTCTTCAAGATGAGTGCTGACAATGCTTGAAAAAACGCTGCGATTTTGCGCGTCAAGCGCAAGATAGTCGGGTGAGGCAATGGTTTTAGGCTTTCTGCCCATGGCCTTTTTCAATTTGTAGGAGTATTGCCTGCATTTGAATTTCAGGCTGCGCTTGGGTTTCATGCCAGCGCTGTCAACAAGTATGCACGATTGCACAAGTGAGCGTTTGACGGCGGCAAGTATGATTGCAATGCGGCCGCCGAATGAATGCCCAAGTACATCACATTTATCTATGTGCAAATGTTCACACAAACTCATCAGCATGCCAACATATGTAAATATGTTCCAGTCCGCAATGATTTTTTCGCTTCTGCCAAATGGCGGAAAGTCGACCGTCAAAAAAGATTTTTCTGGAAATCTTTCAATCAGCGGCTTAAAAATGTCGCCATCACACCCCCACCCATGCAATAAAAGCACAGGGCTGCGCGACACATGGTTGTGAAACTTGTAAAAAATCTTTTTGTCATTGTAAAGGTACAACATATCAATTTCTATGATTTTTTTTGATAAAGGTTGTAAAATATGTAAAAATTGTGCAAAATTTAGTAAAATTGTTTTGCTTTTATCTGAAAACATTGTAAAATATATCCAGGTTGAAAAAACCAAATTTTAAAAAGGAAGGTATAGACACTTGAAAATTACTGATGTAAGAATGAGACTCAAAGACGAAACTAAATTGAAAGGAGTTGCTTCAATCACAATCGATGACTGCTTTGTTGTTCATGACATTAAAGTTATCGATGGCAAAGATGGTCTTTTCATTTCAATGCCAAGCAAGAAGACTGCCGAAGGCGAACACAAAGACATCGCACACCCTATCAATACAGAAACTCGTGAAGAAATCAAAAACGCAGTTCTCAGTGCATATGAAAAAGCTCTTTCATCTCAATCAGAAGACGCTGAATAATAAAATATGGCAAATCCATGCCACAAAATAAATTGATTGAAAAACGTTGCCTCAAAAATCAAAAGGCAACGTTTTATTTTTTTGTTATTTTTTTGGACAACACAAAAAACACTCACCTTCTTGATTTTTTTCAGATGAGTGTTTTTTTATTTTAGTTTATTGCCGCATATTTTTTGTACCCACCAAGCTCTGATGAAGTCTCTTTGAACATGTCACCGAATGCCACAGGCAGTGACAAAGCTGCATTTTCTTTCACGTACACCGTTGTGGCGTTGTTGATAAGGTGTCCCGCAGCCGTCTTGCTTGTCAGCTGCGCGGCAATTGTTGGGCTGTCAACGACGACTGTTTTCAGACTTGTGCAACCCAAGAAGTTTTCAGCTCCAATACTGGTCACGCTTGATGGTATTGTCACCTTTTCAAGGTTTGTTGAAGTGCTGATTGTATAGCCGTTAATCCTCGTCACGCCATCAGGCACAGTGAACTCTGTGTTTGTGCTGCCCGCTGGATAGCAAATAAGTCTGGTCACCGCAGCATCGTACACAACGCCGTCAACGGTGGTGTATGAGCTGTTGTTGATACTGAATGAGGTGATTTTTGTGCGGCCAAATGCAGCAGTACCAATATTTGTCACAGTTAATGGGATTTCAAGATTGCCAGTCAAACTTGTGCAGTTGTAAAAAGAAAAACTCCCCAGATATGTCAGATTTGACGGCAAGATAAGCGTTTGCAAATGTGTGTTTCCTCTAGCTGCGGCCTCTTCTATGCGAGTCACTGTTGATGCAACACTGAAACTCGTGTCTGTTTTGCCAGCAGGATATTGCAAAAGCGAAGTCATTGCTGCATTGTAAAGGACTCCATCTTGGCTTTTGTATGTTGTGTTTCCAGCATCAACATTGATTGCCGCAAAATTCGAAGCCTGGAACGCACCAACTCCAATACTTGTGACGCTGGCAGGGATTGTCACCGCGTCACGCCAACTGCTATTGTCAGCAAAAGCCGCTTCACCAATAGTGATCAAATTTGATGACAACGTCAATGTGCCCTGTATTCGGTAGCAAGACCTTAATGCACCATCTGCAACAATTTCAACAGATTCAGGCACAATAAAGTTTGTGCTAGCCTTTTCTCTTGGATACATCACAAGCTCTTTCATATCCTTGCTGTAAAGTATGCCATCGACAGCGGTAAAGTGCTGGCTGTCAGAGTCAACCGTGAACTCTTCAAGCCCGACAAGCACAAGCGCCTGCGAGCCTATGCTTTCAACACTGGCTGGAATGTTCAGCGTGCCTGACAATAGCCTGCAATTGTAAAATGCCATATCACCAATTGTTTTCAAAGTGTCAGGCAGTACAATATCGGTCAGCTTTGTACAGCTTGTAAATGCATCCTCGCCAATTTCAGTCAAGCCCTCCGGCAAGTTGATAGTTGTCAGATTTGAGCAACTTGCGAACGCGCCGTTGCCAATCGAGGTGATTGTGCTTGGCAGTGTCACGCTTGTGATGTCTGTATTGCCTATAAAAGTATTGTTGCCGATGCTAGTGACTGTGTAGTCATCACCTGCGATCAGTCCGTCACCTGCAACTGAGACCTTTTCAGGTATGACTACACTGCCGCTTGCGTCACCAAATCCGTTGATTGCAATGTTGCCGCCATCGATTGCATAGTCAGCCTCTGGCAGATAGGTCTTGCCTGCATCAATTATGGTTATTGTGATGTTTGAAAGGTCAAAGTTTGCCGCGTCGTTGACATTGACTTCCAAGGCTACCCTGCCGCTGATTGGTGTTGAGTCATTAAGTTCATCAGCATTGACCGTGCCTGGTGCGATGGTTTCGCTGCCCTCGTCAATCGAAAAGGACACTCCTGCGACTGGGCTGCCTGTCCATGATGCAACCGCATTGTATTCAAGTGTTTGACCATCTACGATCAGATTGATGATGTCAAAGTAAAGTGTAAAAGTACCTGTATTGTTTGTAATGTCAGCCTCGGTCAGGTTGAGCACAAACTCGCCGTTGATGAAGCCTTGTCTGAAACATGGTACAGTCTGTGGTTCTTCCATGCCATTCTGGATTTGGACATCACGAACGAAAAGAACTCTGTCGCCTATCACAAAATTGACACTGCCCTGCATGAATATGTCCTGCGAAGTTGCAGCCAGCACGCCAACGACCAGCATACCGACTGCGATAATCAACCCAGCAATACATGAAACCAGCTTAACCTTTGCGCTCACCTTTTCCTCCTTTGAAAAATAGTATTTTTCTATTTTATACAATTATACAAAACCTATCACACCCCTGTCACAAGAGTGACGTCATTATTGCAGTCAAAATACAAAAATATCTTTAAATATTCTTTTTTTAAAAAATCTGTAAAATAGCAATAAAATATGTAAAAATATT
The DNA here is from genome assembly GCA_946487985.1 of uncultured Clostridia bacterium. Lineage (GTDB taxonomy): Bacteria > Bacillota > Clostridia > Christensenellales > UBA1242 > Caccovivens. The sequence goes on along the minus strand of CAMLUY010000036.1, from coordinate 98 downwards.
TTTGCTTACCCTATTCTACCCCCCCCCCGCAATTTTGTCAAGCAAATTTGCGTCACTCGAAAAAATATTTTCTTTGACAAAATTGTGATTTTAGTGGG
>CAMLUY010000035.1 GCA_946487985.1 uncultured Clostridia bacterium | reverse complement strand
GTTGACAAAATTGCGAGGGGGGGGGTAGAATAGATTAGCTAGATATATTTTTTACATATTTTATTGCTTTTATAAAGATATTTTTTAATAAAAAAAAAGAAATTAAAGAAATATTTTTATTTTTGACTGCAAAAATGACGTCACTCTTGTGACAGAGGCATTTCAAATTTTGTATAATTGTGTAAAATAGAAAAATACTAAAATGCAAAGGAGGAATTGTGAGCGCAAAAGTCAAACTGATATCGTGCATATTTGGAATAATTATTGCTTTTTGCATGCTTATTACAGGTGTGTATGCAGCGACGCAGCAGAAGATTACCATGCAGGGCAGTGTCGACATCAATGTATCCGATAGGACACTGTATCTTCGTGATGTACGAGTTCAGCATGACACCAGCCAGACGCCGACTACAATACCAGGTTTCAGAAAAGGATACATCAACAAAAGTTTTCAGCTAGACCTTACAGATTATGACCTTGGCATAAACAATACAAGCTCCATTGTACTGTACTTCGATATTGTCAACCTGATTATTGACGGTCAGACGGCAGAGTACATTGCCGAGGCTTCATGGGCAGGCAGCCCAGTTGAAGGAGTGACCTTTTCAATAGACGCTGGCAGCGAAAGAATTGACGCGGGCACGGTCAGCCCAGAAAACTTCAATTCCAGCACACCGCTGAGCGGCACGGTAGTGCTTGAAATAAATGTCCTTACAAGCACCAGCTTTGACCTTTCAAGCATAAAGCTTACAATACGCGAGCGGGTTGACCTGTCAGACGTTGAATACACAATAGGTGAAAACAATGAAATCATAATTGAGAGCTGGGGTGACGGTGAAAACATCGTGATACCAGGTTCGGTGTCCATCGTTGACGGACAGCTTGTCGACGGCGGCGACTATACTGTGACAAGCATAGCAGACAATGCCTTTACAGGAAATTCAACGGTCAAGACGGTGACGCTGCCAGATACAATCAAGTCAATCGGGGACAATGCTTTCCAAAAATGCTCAAACTTGACAACAGTTAATCTGCCAGACGGGCTGACCGAAATTGGTGAAGGCGCATTTAATCGTTGCGGCAAACTTACCGATATTGTCCTGCCAGACACCTTGACAACTATTGGTCCAGAAGCATTTTTCCTCTGCCAGTCAATCACAGGCACATTGAATATCCCAGCCAGCGTGACAACTATTGGCCGAAGCGCCTTGGTTTATCTTGGAATCATCGAGTTTACAGTAGATGGTGACAACCCAAATTACACTGCTCTTGATGGAATCTTGTATAATAAAAATTTCACAACCCTTGTTGCATACCCGACATCAAAAGCCACAAACAACTACGTTATGCGTGAAAGTGTTACAACCGTTGAGTGGAGCGCTTTTAGATATGCGAAAAACCTTACCGGCACATTGACATTATCGCCAAAGCTGACAACCATCATGAACAACGCTTTCCATGGTTGCATCAATTTAAGTGGGACTCTTAGTATTCCAGCAAGCGTGACGTACATTGGTGAAGGGCCGTTTACTGAGTGCCGTTTCACTGAATATATAATTGAAGGCGGCAACAACAGCTACTACGCCGTTGAAGACGGAGTGCTTTACAACGCCGATAAAACCACGCTGATACAGTTCCCCACCGAAAAAACTGCACACAATTTCACCCTGCCTGACAGTGTGAAAACGATTGGTGCCGAGGCGTTTGTAAAATGTAACGGATTGACGGGCGAGATTGTTTTGCCTGAGAACATTACCACAATAGGAGGCAGTGCATTTTACAGATGCGATAGCTTCACAAGCATAACGCTTCCGGCCTCATTAAATACTATCAATAGCAGTGCGTTCTATTATTGCGCATCGTTAAATACCATTCGAGTTGAGTGCAGCACCATTAGTTCAAACGGGCCAGACGCGTTTATTGGCTGCGACAATCTGAAAACGGTATTCATCAGCAGTCCTGAAATTGCGTCCAAGCTTACAAGCAGAACGGCATTGTTTTGTCTTATCAATGCAGCCGAAACAGTCTATATTGCAGAAAGTGCGGCATCATCGCTGCCGACAGAATTTGCAAGCATGTTCAGTGAAGTTACGCCATCTGACCAAAGTGGGTACAGAAAGTACACGGCATAAGAAAAAATCTTCTGCGAGATGTTCGCGGAAGATTTTTTTGTGAATAAGCTTTGTGCATTTTTTCGGCTGTTTTAATTTTGAATAAAAACGGCTCATGAAAGAAGTCAAAAAGGTTTGCATGCGGCGAGGGAAATTGATATAATATCGGTATGGAATACGACATACAATCTTTGAATGAAGAGCAGCTTGCACCGCTGCGTGAAATAAATGGTGCGGTGCTGGTTACAGCAGGTGCGGGCTCTGGCAAGACCAGGCTTTTGACACATCGCGTTGCCTATCTGATTAAAGAGCGGGGTGTTTCGCCGTACAATATTTTGGCAATCACGTTTACCAACAAGGCGGCAGGCGAAATGAAGGAGCGTATCAGCACTATGGTGAAGGGCGCTGACAGGGTTTGGATTTCCACCTTTCACTCAATGTGTGCAAGGATTTTAAGAAACGATATTGAAATTATGCCGCCTTTCACTAGGGATTTTTCTATTTACAGCGAAAGTGACAGCGACAAGTTGATCAAAGAGGTGCTTGCCGAGCAGGGCATTGCCGATGACAAGATGAAAAAATCGGTAAGCTATCATTTGTCAAACTGGAAAAACGGCAGCCAAAGCCTTGATGAATATGTGAGCACGCATGAAGACGAGTGTGATATGCGCAAAATTGGGCAGGTGATTGAGGAGTATCAAAACAAGCTGAAAAAGAACAATGCGCTTGATTTTGACGACCTTTTGCGCAAGACGGTTGAGCTTTTCAAAAACTATCCTCAAATTCTTGACAAATATGCGCAGCGATTTGAATACATATTGGTCGATGAGTTTCAAGACACCAATACCGTGCAATACAATATTGTCAAGATGCTCACCCGAGTCCATGGCAACCTCTTTGTTGTTGGTGATGAGGACCAGTGTATTTATTCATGGCGAGGTGCGAACTTTCAAAACATATTCAACTTGAAAAAGGACTTTCCTGATGTAAAGGTGTTCAAGCTTGAACGCAACTATCGCTCAACGAATGAAATCATCTCTGTGGCGAACAATGTCATCAAGAACAACAAAGCCCGTCTGAACAAAAACATGTGGACGGACAAAAAAGGCGGTGAAGTGCCGACATTGTACAACGCCTATGATGAGCGTGACGAGGCGCTGTATGTTGCCAAAACTATTGAGCGGCTGCACGGACAGGGATATGAGTACGCTGACTTTGCCGTGCTGATGCGAATCAATGCGCTGTCACGCAGTTTTGAAGAGGCCTTTCTGTCCTACGACATACCGCACAGGATTTATGGCGGGTTCAAGTTTTACGAGCGTGCAGAAATCAAGAATGTAATCGGCTATTTGAGGCTGTTTGTCAATCCAAAGGACGACGTATCTTTTGCAAGGGTAATCAATTTCCCAAAGCGTGGCATCGGCGATGGAACGATTGCTAAATTGCATGAAATTGACCCTGAATCCTCGTTGCTTGAAAATGTGCTATCGCAGAAGCTGGCAGAAAATGGGGCGCTGTACAAAAAGTTCTTGCCTTTTATTGAGGGCTATCGCAAGGCTGAATCCGCCGACAGACGGAAGCTGTCTGATTTCGTAGAATGCGTACTGTCGGCGTTCGGAGTTCGCGGCGGGTACAACATGAAAGATGAGGAAGATTTGAACAAGCTGTTCAACATCGGCCAGTTTGTATCATCTGTGAAAGAGTTTGAAGCCCTCAACCCAGATGCTACGCTTGGCGAGTTTTTGGAAAGCATCACTCTCAGCAGCGAAAACGACGAGATTGGGCAAGGCGGTGCGGTAACCATTGCTACTGTTCACGCCGTGAAAGGTCTGGAATTTAAAGTTGTGTTCGTTGTTGGGCTTGAAGAGGGTATTTTCCCAATTTCGCGCGCAATGAACAGCACGGCCGAGCTTGAAGAGGAGCGCAGGCTTATGTATGTTGCGCTCACCCGCGCTGAGGAGAGGTTGTACCTTTCGCACTGCACAAAGCGCTATCTTTATCGCGACATTCAGTATCAGATGGCAAGCCGCTTTTGTCGAGAGCTGGGGCTTCTGTCATTAAGCAGCGGCAACAGTCGAAGTGGAAGCAGCTTTTCAGGCGGCTATGGAAGTGCGAATGGCGGCTATAGCAGAGGAACGTCAAGCGGCTATGGCGGAAACGGCGGATTTTCGCAGCGGACAAACGGTGGCTATGGTGGCGTACAGGGCAGTTTTTCACAATCAAGAATGGGGCAAGATGTTCAGACCTTTGGTGGCGGCAGCGAATACTCGTCAGGCGCAAGCATGAGAAAACTCAAAAGCTATGCTGTCGACACTGCCAAAACGCAAAGCGAACCTAAAAAAGACATCAGTATTTTCAGCGTAGGGCAAAGGGTAAGCCATCCACGCTTTGGCGAGGGGGAGATTTTGTCAATCTCGTCTGATGGGCTGGTGGCAGACATAAACTTTGAAGACGTTGGCACAAAAAGTTTGATGCTTGAACTCGCGCCGTTGAGCATAATTGAATAATTTATGCGCTTTTATGAAAAAATCACTAAAAAACAATAAAAATAGCAGGCAATACCTGTTTGGAGGGCAAATGAGCGAAAATGACAAACAAATAGAGCAGATGCAAAAGCTGATTGCCGAGATTGAGAAACACAACTATAACTACTATGTGCTTGACAGGCCGACCATTTCTGACGCCGAGTATGACAAGCTTTACTATCAGCTTGTCGACCTTGAAAAGGCGGCTGGGTTTGTGCTGCCATATTCGCCAACCCAGCGTGTGGGCGACACTGTGCTTGACGGTTTTGAAAAGCGCAGGCATGAAGTGCAGCTGTATTCGCTGAACAAGGTGAGAGATTTTGCCGACCTTGAAAAGTGGGTTACCGAGATGAAAGAAAGCGGCAACAATACCGATTTTGCGGTCGAATACAAGTTCGATGGACTGAACCTTGTCATTGAGTATAACCACGGACTGTTTGTTTCGGCTACAACGCGAGGCAATGGCCTTATTGGCGAAGACGTGTCCCAGCAGGTCAAAACTATCAGGTCAGTTCCGCTCAAAATCAATTTTCAAGGCAGACTGATTGTTCAAGGCGAAGGCATGATGACAAACAAGAGCTTTGAAAAATATAACAAAACTGCTGCCGAAAAGCTGAAAAATCCTCGAAATGGCGTTGCGGGGGCAATTCGCAATCTTGACGTCAGGGAAACTGCAAAGGGCAACCTTGATTTTTTCTGCTATTCAATTCTATTTTGTCAGGATAAAGAGTTTGATACTCAGCAACAAATGCATGAATTTTTGATTGAAAACGGCTTTCAAACGGGTGATTATTTCAAAATATGCGATGATGTGCAGCAAATAATTCGCTGCATCAATGAGGTCGACCTTGTAAAAAACAAGCTTGACGTCATGATTGATGGCATGGTAATCAAAATAAATAAGGTTGCTCCGCGCGCCGACATAGGCTTTACCGCAAAATATCCGAAGTGGGCGATTGCATACAAATTTGTTGCCCAAGAGGCGACAACACTTTTGAAAGAAGTCACTTGGCAGGTAGGGCGTAGCGGGCGAGTGACGCCTATTGCCGAGCTTGAACCTGTCGAGCTTGCAGGTGCTACCATTCGCCGAGCCACACTCAATAATATTGATGACATCAAGCGCAAGGGCGTACTTGAAAACGCAACGGTTTTTGTCAGAAGAAGCAATGAAGTCATACCAGAGATTATGGGGCTTGCCGAAAAGAAAGAGGGCTCTCGCGAGATTGAAATCCCGTCACGCTGCCCAAGTTGCAACCAGCCACTAACTCAAAAAGGTCCACTGCTTTTTTGCACAAATCACTCAGGTTGTAAAGACCAAGTGGTTGACAGAATTGTACACTTTGCGTCAAGAAACGCCTTCAATATCGAGGGGCTGTCGGATAAAACAGTTGAGGCGTTTTATGACGTGCTCGGCCTGCGAAATACCAGTGACCTGTTTACCCTGACTGAATCAGACCTTCAAAAACTTGACAATTTCAAAGAAAAGAAGGCATGCAACATCATCACATCAATACAAAACAGCAAAAACATAGATTTTTCAAGATTTTTGTTCGCTCTTGGCATACCAGAAGTTGGCGTCAAGACGGCAAAGGATTTGGCAAGGAAATATCACAGCATTCAAGAAATCTCTTCGGCAGATAAAGAAGGGCTGCTTGAAATTGATGATATCGGTGAGGTTATTGCCGACAACATAATCACCTTTTTCCAGGATAAAGACAATATCGAGGAAATCAACCAGCTGTTTGAAAAGGGTGTTCGTCTGCAACAGGCAGAACAAAAACAAGCAAACGATAAAATCGCTGGCAAAACGTTTGTGCTTACAGGCACGCTCTCTCGGCCGCGAAATGAGGTGGAATCGCTTATTGAAAGCCTTGGCGGTCGTACGTCTGGCTCTGTGTCAAAAAAGACAGATTTTGTGCTTGCCGGACAGAGCGCAGGCAGCAAGCTTGACAAGGCGCAGGCTCTTGGCGTCAAAGTTCTGTCAGAAAAAGAATTTTTCGATATGATAGGGAGTAATCAGGCCTAAAAAACGCTCACACCTTTGCGAAAAGCGCAAACGTCAAAAAAAGAATAAAAAAGCGACATAAAAAAGGCAAAAACTCTTGACAAACGGGCAAAAGATGGGTATAATTACTCGCGTATGCTTCGTTGTCGGAGGCAATGCTTTTGATTGTGCGATTGGGCAAGGCCCTTTCAGCATGCGTCAATCACTATGATTTGGCGGAAAGGCATAAACAAACAGCAGGTGGTTTTCAAAACAAAAAATCTCGAAAATCCGCCGATTTACAAGGTCGCCTTGTAAAGTTGCACACTTGTGCAATCGTGCTTGTTCATGTTTTACAGAAAGAAAAGCATTTTTCATGCACGACAACTATGGCTGTCGTGCATTTTTTATCGACAAAACTGAAATCTAAACGATTTCAAAAAAACTCTTGAATGTGAAAACAATTCAGGTTAAAAGGAGAAATTGAACATGCCTACAATAAACCAACTTGTGCGCAAAGGTCGTGTAACTTTTGAGAAAAAATCAAAGTCACCACTTTTGGATGAGAACCCACAAAAGCGTGGCGTATGCCTTTCTGTAAGAACGGCAACTCCAAAGAAGCCTAACTCAGCTCTTCGTAAGATTGCCAGAGTAAAACTGTCAAACGGCACAGAAGGTACATGCTACATTCCAGGTGTTGGACACAACTTGCAGGAACACAGCGTTGTACTTGTTCGTGGCGGACGTGTAAAGGACCTGCCTGGTGTAAGGTACCACATCATTCGCGGCAGCCTTGACACAGCTGGCGTTCAGAACAGAATGCAGAGCCGTTCAAAGTATGGCGCAAAACGTCCAAAGAAGACAAAATAAAGACAGCTTTGCTGCAAAAAGCGGTAAAAATTTGGTTTTGACCGCATAAAAACACAAAAACACACAAAATCTCAAAGCTTTGCAAACGGCAAGCTTTGATAAAAGGAGAATAATAAAATGCCAAGAAGAAATAGTGCTGTAAAAAAAGAAGTTCTTCCTGATCCAATATATAAAAGCAAAGTTGTAACAAAACTTATCAACCAAGTAATGGAATCTGGTAAAAAAGGACTTGCACAAAGAATAGTATACGGCTCATTTGACATCATCAAAGAGAAACTGGGACAGGACCCAATCGAGGTCTTCACAACAGCGCTTGAAAATGTAAAGCCTGTGCTTGAAACAAAATCAAGACGTGTTGGTGGTGCAACATACCAAGTGCCAATGGAAATCAGACCTGAGCGTCGTCAGACACTGGCTATTCGCTGGATTGTTCAGTTTGCTCGCAAACGCAGTGGCGAGCGCGGTATGGACGCAAAACTTGCAGGTGAGATTATGGACGCATACAATTCAACAGGCGCATCAATAAAGCGTCGTGATGAAATGCACCGTATGGCAGAAGCAAACAAAGCCTTCGCTCATTTCAGATGGTAATCGTTTGCTCTTTGCAAAATCAGCGTTTAAAAAATAAAATAAATGATGGAATATATCCCCATCGAAATTGGATATAAATTTAAATAGGAGAAATATTATGGCTAATAATCTAGAACTTACTAGAAACGTTGGTATCATGGCTCACATCGATGCTGGCAAGACCACAACCACCGAGCGTATACTTTTCTACACAGGAAAGTCACACAAAATCGGTGAAGTTCACGATGGTCAGGCCACCATGGACTGGATGGAGCAAGAGCAGGAACGTGGAATTACCATTACGTCTGCCTGCACAACTTGCTCTTGGAAGGGACACAAGATCAACATCATCGACACCCCAGGCCACGTTGACTTCACAATCGAAGTTGAACGTTCACTGAAAGTCCTTGACGGTGCAGTTCTTGTTCTTTCAGCCCGCGACAAGGTTCAGCCTCAGACTGAAACTGTTTGGCGTCAGGCTACAAAATACAAAGTACCAACAATAATCTATGTGAACAAAATGGACCGTGACGCTGCCGATTTCTTTGGCTGCGTAGAGTCAATCGCCCGCAGATTGAAGACAAATCCTCTGCCAATCCAAATGCCTATCGGTGAAGCAGACACTTTCAGCGGAATCATTGACCTTCTTACAATGAAAGCTGAAATCTACAAAGACGACATGGGCAAGGAATTTGAGGTTTGTGATATTCCTGCCGAGCTCAAAGCGAAAGCAGAGCAGCTTCACAATGAAATGATTGAAAAGGTTGTTGAAACTGATGACAAGCTTCTTGAAAGATATTTCGAAGGCGAGGAAATCAGTATTGACGAACTCAAAGCTGCAATCAGAAA
>CAMLUY010000034.1 GCA_946487985.1 uncultured Clostridia bacterium | reverse complement strand
CAAAAATCGTGTTACTGCCTCGCGGCTACTCTTGGTTGTCAAGCACATTCAGAAAACGGCTCTTTGGCTTGCTTGTGGTAAAAAACAGTGAGTGCAGCGCACGCGTTGATGAAACATAAAGGATGTTTTTATCGATTGCGTTGTAATAATTCTCTTTATCAGCGTTTGGAATAATCACGGCATCAAATTCAATACCTTTTGCAGTTGCGCAGGTTGTCACAAGAATTCTGTTATTGTAATCTTCTGGCTGGTCTATCATCTTGCAGGCAATCTTTTTTGACAGTTTCGAGTAGATTTCTTTTGCTTCGCGCATACATTTGCATATGATTGCAATATGCTCATACTTGCGACAGTAGTTGTCAATGATGTCTACAATCTTTGCCGCTTGGTCGTCAGTAAAGTAAATTTGAGGCTTTTCGCCAGTTCGGTTGACAAAATCAATGTCGGACAGCCCAATCATTTCATTGGCAAACTTTGCAATCTCCCTTGTTGAGCGGTATGTTTTTTTCAGTTCGGTCAGCTTGCAGCCCAAAAAGTCGGCTGTGATTTGCAAATATTCGTCTGAGACATTTTTTTCAATGCACTGATTGACATCGCCAACAACAATGCAAGGGCAGTTCCAAAGCTTTTTGAAAAGATAGATTTCAACAGGCGTGAAATCTTGCATTTCGTCAATGATAAGGTACTTTGCTGAAAAATCATGGTCAAAGCCATAAATAAAATACTTTATTGCCAGGAATGTGCCTTTATCCATAAAGCCAATCGCGTTTGATTTTTTGTACGACAATCCTTCGCGCGCCATAAAGATTTCAAAAATCTTTTCAATGTCACGAATAGGCAAAAATCTGTACAGTATCTTCTTGAATCTGTCTTTCAGCCCTGCATTTTGCTCTTTGTTATAGTGCCTCTGATCGCTGAAAACGCGAGCATACTGCCAAGCAATTTTGTTAATGCGTTCATACAGATCCAGCCCCTTGAAGGTTTTGAAAAACAGCTCTTTTGTCTGCTCGGCAGGGAAATCAATAGTTTCTTTGTGGCCTTCATCATCTTCAAAGACTACATATGATAAATCTTGTGGTGAGAATGTATCCAAAAATGCGCCCTTTAAAAATCGCAAAAGGCTGTCAAGATATTCATAAGATGATTTGTATGATATTTCATTCAGCTTTTCTTGTTTTGGCTTGCTTGCAAGCTCATCAATCATTGCTTCACGGCTTTGAACAGGGCGGTGCAGCTCAGCGCGTACAATCTGCGCAAAGGTGGTTTCAACCAAATTGTCTTCACCAAGCTGAGGCAGCACCTCTGAAATATAGCTTGAAAACACATTGTTTGGCGAGATAATCAAAATATCATTGCTCTTGATTGTCTTGCGATGTTTGTACAAAAGATATGCCGCTCTGTGCAGCGCAATTGAGGTTTTTCCGCTTCCGGCCACACCCTGAATAAGCATGTTTTCGTAGAGATTTTTTCGCACCAGCTCATTCTGCTCTTTTTGTATTGATGATACAATTTGCCTCATTTTAACCGAGGCGTTGTGCGAAAGGATTTCTTGCAGTATTTCATCGTTGATTGTCAGGTCGGTGTCAAAATATGAAATCAGCTGACCATCTTCAATTTTGTACTGACGCTTTTTTGTTATTTCGCCAGAAATTTCATCGTTGCCAATGGCAAAAGACGCTCTGCCAAGGTTGTAATCATAGTACATTGATGACACAGGCGCTCGCCAGTCAGCTACGTACAATTTATCCTTATCAATAACATTGCCGATGCCTATATATATCTTTTGCAACTTTGAAGTCTTGTCGGCTGTAAAATCTATTCGCGCGAAATAGGGCTGCTTTTGTTGCAACAAAAGTTTTTTCTGCTCTTTATGAAGGTCGCTTGCAAGCACTTCGGTGTCTGCAAGGTTGCTGTATGCTTCTGAAAGGTCTCCGCCGCGTGAAAGGTCAGAATAATTTTCTGAAAGGTCTTTTTTGCCTTGGTTGAGGGCTTGGTCAATGTTTTGTATTCGTTCTTTATTTTCGTAAATTTTCTCATCGACAATCGACAATGTCTTTTTTAAATATGCGATTTCATTATTTTCCATTGTACCCTCCAACTATTTTACAAAAAAAGCCGTGAAGACAGCCAAGCTTTCCCAGCCTGACATTTCAGGCAAAATACAAAGCATTTCAGTCCTCACAGCTTCATTGTTTTTCTCCTCCAAAGCAAAGGCGCATTTTTCAAAAGAAATACGCGCTACTCCTCAGTTTCTGGCTGAGCAGCCTCACTCTGGCTTTCTATTATACTGTTATTGTCATCATTTGTCAAGTGATTTGCAATGACTGATTGTTCATCATCAGAAATAGTTTGTTCTTCTTTTTTCACCAAGGCAACACCAACAATTTTGTTGTCGTCTTTTAGGCGCATTAATCGCACGCCTTGGCTTACTCTTGACAGACTGCTGATTTGACTTATAGGTGTCCTGATGATCACTCCATTGTCAGCAATCAGCATGATATCGTCATCGGCGATAGACTGTTTCAGCGCTACAAGCTTGCCTGTCTTGCTGTTGAACACGCCAGCTTTAATTCCTTTGCCGCCACGCGATTGCAACCTGTATTCATCAACATCGCTACGTTTGCCATAGCCTTTTTCTGATACAGTTACAATTTGAGTGCCAGGTTTTACAACAGTCATATCTACAATATGTTCATCGTCATTCAGTCGCATGCTGCGCACACCTTGGCTGTTTCTGCCCATGTTGCGTACATCGCCCTCATTGAATCGTATTGCTTTACCATCGCTTGACGCAACCAATATGTCATCATTGCCACTTGAAACTTCAACGCCGATCAGTTCATCGCCATCAACAAGGTGCAACGCAATTTTGCCCACCTTTCTGATAGACTCAAATTCTTTCAGCTCTGTCTTCTTTATCAAACCTTGCCGCGTCGCCATGATAAGGTTGCCAGTTGCATTTTCAACGCGTGGTATGATTGCAGAAACTTTTTCGCCCTCACTGAGCATCAGCAGATTGACGATAGCTCGTCCTTTTGCAGTGCGCTGCGCTTCTGGTACTTCGTATGCCTTGATGCAGTACACGCGCCCAAAATTGGTGAAGAACAAAAGGTCGTCATGCGTTGATGTAACAAACATAATCTTGACAAAATCTTCCTCTTTGGTCTTGTGGGCAGTCACGCCTACGCCGCCACGATTTTGCGCCTTATACTCGCTTGTTGACATGCGCTTGATATAGCCCTGATTTGTCATTGAAATGACTACATCTTCTTTGTCAATAAGGTCGGCAATATCAATTCCGCCAGCATCAAGACTGATTTCAGTCTTTCGGGCATCGCCATATTGCTGCTTGATTTCTTCAAAGTTGTCACGCAAAATCTGCATTACACGCTCAGGCCTGTCGAGAATATCTTGCAGGTCGGCAATCTGCCTTTCAATCTCAGCAAGCTCTTCATTCAGCTTTTCAACTTCAAGAGAAGTCAGCCTGCTCAATTTCATTTCAAGAATTGCGTTAGCCTGCAATTCGTCAAGCTCAAATTTTTCAGTCAGCCTGATTGATGCTTCCTGCTTGTCAGCTGATGATTTGATGATGCTGATGACTTCGTCAATGTTTGCAAGCGCAATAACCAGGCCCTTCAAGATGTGCTCGCGCTCTTTTGCTTTCGCAAGGTCAAACTCGGTCTTGCGTACCAGCACTTCACGCTGATGGTCAAGATAGTATGACAGCATCTCTTTCAGATTGAGCAGGCGTGGTTGGTTGTTCGCAAGCGCAAGGAAGATTATTCCGCTGCTTTTTTGAAGCTGTGTCATTTTATACAGAGAGTTCAGTACCACTTGTGCATTAAAGTCTTTTTTAATATCAATTACAATACGCATACCTTTGCGGTCAGACTCTTCTTTAATGTCGCTGATACCGTCAAGGCGCTTGTTTTTAACAAGTTCTGCAATTTGCACGATAAGCTGAGCTTTATTCACTTGGTATGGCAGCTCGGTAATAATAATTCTGCTTCTGCCACTGCTTGTCTCTTCGATTTCAGCCTTGCCGCGAACAACAACTCCGCCTCGACCAGTCTTGTATGCGTGCTTTACAGCGCTGCGCCCCATGATGATACCACCAGTAGGGAAGTCAGGCGCAGGAATAATCCTAATCAAATCGTCAATCTCAATTTCAGGATTGTCAATCAATGCCTGCAAGCCGCTGAGCACTTCGGTCAAGTTGTGCGGCGGAATATTTGTCGCCATACCTACCGCAATACCGTCAGAACCATTGATAAGCAGGTTTGGTATCTTTGACGGCAACACGGCTGGCTGCTCCAAAGTATTGTCGAAGTTAGGGTAGAAGTCCACAGTGTTTTTATCAATGTCTTCAAGCATCAAGCCCGCAATCTTTGAAAGGCGAGCCTCGGTATATCTCATCGCCGCAGGTGGGTCACCATCGACAGAGCCGAAGTTGCCTTGCCCATCAATCAGCGGATATCTGATTGAGAAATCCTGCGCAAGCCTAACCATGGCGTCATAGACACTGTTGTCGCCGTGAGGGTGGTATTTACCCATAACATCACCCACAATACGTGCGCATTTTTTTGTAGGCTTGTCATAGAAGTTACTCATTTCACCCATAGCGTACAAAATGCGTCGGTGAACAGGCTTCAACCCGTCACGCACATCTGGTATCGCACGTGACACGTTTACCGCCATGGCGTATGAAATAAACGACTTTTTGAGATTGTCGACTGTGTCTACTTTTTCAATTTTAGCGTTTTGGAAAAGCTCATCAAGCGACTTTTTGCTATCATTTTTGTCCATATCTTTCTCCTAAAAGTTTGAAAAACTCTATGTCTTTTTTACAATCATTGCAGCCATTTGCAATTAAATATCAAGGTCACCGTTATCTACAAGCGCAGCATTTTCTTCAATAAATTTGCGCCTCAGCTCGCTGTCTTCACCCATCAGGTCATTGAAATATTTTTCAGCCTCAATGGCATCTTCCATTGTCAGCTGAATCAAAATTCGGTGTTCAGGGTCGAGTGTAGTATCCCAAAGCTGCTCGGCATTCATTTCACCCAAACCTTTGTACCTCTGCTGCGTGCAGCCCTTTCGACCATTAGCCTGATACCATTCTTCAAGCTCTTCATCGCTGTAAAAATAAAATTCGTCTTTATTCTTGACCACTTTGTAAAGTGGCGGCTTTGCAGCGTATACGTGCCCGTGCTCAATAAGTGGTCGCATATACCTGAAAAAGAAGGTCAAAAGAAGTATTCGAATATGCGCGCCGTCAACATCGGCATCGGACATGCAGATGATTTTGTCGTATCTCAGCTTGTCCTCATTGAACTCATTACCGATGCCGCAGCCGAATGCGGTAATCATAGCCTTTATTTCATTGTTTTCAAGAATTTTGTTCAGCCTTGCCTTTTCAACATTCAAAATCTTACCTCGCAGAGGCAGTATTGCTTGAAATCGTCGGTCACGGCCGGTCTTGGCCGTACCGCCCGCCGAATCACCCTCGACAATAAATATCTCGCAAAAACGTCTGTCTTTTTCACTGCAATCGGCAAGCTTGCCAGGCAGGGTGGTATTTTCAAGAACGCTTTTTCGCCTTGTCAACTCTCTTGCATTTCTTGCAGCGTCACGAGCGCGCTGTGCAGTTATGCTTTTGAGTATCAGGTTCTTTGCCTCAACAGGGTGGTTTTCCAGATAGTCGCCAAACTCGTCTACCATTGCCTTGTAGACAATGTTTCGCATTTCGCTGTTGCCAAGCTTGGTCTTTGTCTGACCCTCAAACTGCGGATTGCGCAGCTTGACACTGATTACAGCAGTGATGCCTTCGCGGCAGTCTTCACCAGAAAGTTTTTCGTTGTCCTTGATAATCTTGTTTTTAATGGCATAGTCATTGATGACCTTGGTCAAACCTGACTTGAACCCTTCAAGATGTGTGCCGCCTTCTTCTGTATTGATGTTGTTTGCATAAGTGTTGATGATTTCACTGTATCCATCATTGTACTGAAAGCATACCTCAATTTCATTTTCCAGTTCGCCTTGACTGTTGCGATTGAATTTATTGAAGTACACTGGCGCAGACAAAAGTGTGTCGCGGTTTTTGTTTAAATAGTCAACAAATTCCACGATTCCGCCTTTGAACTCGAATACCTCTTTGCGCTCTTGTCCTTCGCGCTTGTCTTCAAGCGAAATGACAAGGCCTTTGTTCAAAAAGGCAATCTCACGAAAACGGTTTTTCATGATATCATAGTTGAAATCAACGGTTTCAAAAATCTCTTCATCAGGCAGGAAGGTGATTGTTGTGCCGCGCTTATCAGTGCTGCCAACAACTTCAAGTGGCGAGATGGTCTTGCCGCGTGAAAACTCAATTACATAGTGCTGATTGTTTTGATACACATCAGCTCTCATATATTTTGAAAGGGCATTGACGCAGGATACACCAACACCGTGCAGTCCGCCTGAGATTTTATATCCTTCGCCGCCAAACTTACCGCCAGCATGCAGCTTTGTCAAAACGACCTCAACGGCGCTCTTGCCTTCCTTTGGGATAATTCCAGTGGGAATGCCTCGGCCATTGTCGGCAACAGAGCATGATCCGTCGAAATTGATGGTCACCTCAATGTGCGTACAATAGCCCGCCAAAGCCTCGTCAATTGAGTTGTCAACAACCTCGGTTACAAGGTGATGAAGTCCGTGCTCATCTGTTGAGCCAATATACATTCCAGGACGTTTGCGTACAGGTTCAAGCCCTTCAAGCACTTGAATATCATCAGCGCCATACTGCGTTGATTTGCCGATTTCAATCTCTTCCTGATTTTTACCAGAAAATCCTGTTTCCTGTTCGATTTGGTTTTCTTCCATTCTTTACTCCTTTCGGGTAATACGGCAAAGCATCAACGACGATTGCCTATATTATATATATAATATATTATATATTATTATATAAAGAAAAGCAAGCGAAAAAAGAAAATGGTGGGTATTTTCCAAGAAAATTCATGTTGTTTTTATTCGAATTTTATCGGTAAAACAGTTGCAAAAACAACAAGTTGTGATATAATAACACTGCACAATCTTGCATTTATTATTAAAGGTGGATTATGGAAAATAATGAGAAAATAAAACAGGCAGATTTCACAAACAATCAAGCCACAAAATTGACGAGAAAACAGCAGGTGATTCAGCTTTTGAAGTTTATTGCCTTTTCGCTTTCTGCTGGGGTGTGGCAAATATTGACGTTTGAGCTTCTTTACAACTGGACTTCTTGCCTGCCTTGGTGGCCGTCATATCTTATCAGTATTGTCATTTCAGTTGTATGGAATTTTACCTTCAATCGGAAGTATACTTTCAAATCGGCATCAAATGTGCCTTTTGCAATGCTTTTGGTCATTGTCTACTATGCGATGTTCATTCCTGTTTCTGTCTTTGGCGGCAATGCGCTCGAAGCAAGCGGTTGGAACGGCACCCTCGTTACGCTGCTGATGATGCTCCTCAACTTTGGCACAGAATATCTGTGGGACAGATTTGTCGTATTTAATGACAATCTTATCAGTAAAATGCTCAACCATCACAAAAATCAAACCCAGGCAGCTCAATCTAATGAAATCGCACCAAATGATATAACAAAAGATCGCAACGATTAGTTGCGTTTTTTTCTGTCCACAAAAGCGAAGTTGTCGTTCTTGACTTTCACCCAATATGTTTTGTTTTCCGCAAGCTCGCCTTTGTAAAAAATTTTTCCACTTTGCTTTCTGTCGCTGCCAACGGCCGAGTAGGTGATATTGTAAAAGTTATATCCGAGTATGTTCAATAACGGATTGATGTAGTACAAATTGTTTTTAATGTATACAATGCCGATAAAAATCAAAATCAACAAATACACAATATAGCCGCTCACAAACGACAAATCAAGTTGCAGCGCAAACAGCACGAAAAGAGAAAAATATCCCAAAAAGTGACGGTCGGTAATATTTTCTTTTTCTAAAATGATGATTTCGCCGGCTTGGCTCTGGTCACGGTATACATTCCAGTACAGACCAAAACAGCCAAAGCCTATCAGCAGGATTAGGGTGGCGAAGTTCAAACTGTTTAGCACATTAAAGTGCAAGTTGTGATTTATCATATCAAGAACCAGCCTGATAAAAATCAAAAAATACATTGGCACAAACGCGCTGAAATATAAAAACAGATGTTTTATCTTTTCCATATCACTATTTTTGACAAAAAATAAAAAATTTATATAATTTGTTTTGTTTATTTTGAATTTTAGGTTAAAATAAAAGCATGGTAATCACTTCAATCGCGCTGCTAGGCTCTACTTGCCTGATTTTAACCATTCTCAGCGCAATAATCAAAGACAGGCACTCTTTGTTGGGGATTATGCTTTCAGCCCTTACAAGTGCGTTTTTGCTGGTATTTGCCATGATTGCGTCCAATCTTTCAAACTCACTGAACGCTTTGTCGCTTTTTATTATGATTGGCCTTGCGCTTTACATGGGAAGCAGGCTGATTGAAAGCAGCAAAGTTGAAAATACAAACATGCAAAATATTGTCAGCGGTCTGTTTAAAATCCTTGCCTTGGTTGCATTTGCTTTTGCAATATTCTCGCTTAATGTAGTCAACATATTCGCAACGATAGGCGGTGTGTTGATAAGCGCTGGCATAGGTCTTGTCTTACTTGCAACCAACAGAAACCAAGCCAAGTCTAGCGATTTTATCACTTTCATAATCTTCGCCGCAATAGGGCTGATGATTGGCTTTGCGGTGGGAAACATTCTTGACAGCCAAAACATCATAAGCGCAATTTTGCTGCTCTTGTCATCACTGCTGTTTTTGGCAGGACAAATCTCACAATATTTGATTATCAATGAAACATCACGTCATGTTGCCACAACAATAATCATGAACGCAGCCATGATAATGCTTGTTGTAGCCATTTTTCTTTACTAATCGGCGCTTAAGCATGTTTGCAATTTCATAAAGCAAGTTTGATAAAATTTGTCTGGTGCGTTTTTTGCAATTTTAATAGGTGCAAATTTCGTGGCGCACAACACAAATCAACAAAAAACGCAATATTTTTGCTGAAAACTATTGACAAAACTGTATGAATGGCAT
>CAMLUY010000033.1 GCA_946487985.1 uncultured Clostridia bacterium | reverse complement strand
TGAAGATTTCTACAAATTATGCAAAGAAATTTACCTGTCCAAGATGTGGGCTTCGCTGCTATGAAGGCATTGAAACATGCCCTGACTGTGGACTGGTTTTTTCTCGCCTTGAAATCGCAACAAATAAAGACGCAAAACAAAAGATGCGCCGTCATGACCACGATTTCATTATTATGACTTCAAAATTGCCAAGCGATGTCAGCCGTACAAAGCTTATTCTTTACACCATCTTTTTCGGCGTCTTTGGCGGCCACTGCTTTTATGTCGGAAGGTACTGGCGAGGCGCGACCTTTTTGACAACTTTTATTGCAATGTTCTTAATGGTTGTTTTCAACAGTTCGCTTGCTGCGATAGGTAATGGCGCTCTCCTAGGCGTTCTTTCAACAATACTTGGCTTTATTATGCTTATGTGGCCTTGGGATATCTTTATGGTGGTACTAAAAAAGTTTAAAGTGCCTATCGCCATAGACCTTGAAAGCAATGGGCAAAATAACTCGGCAAAAAAATCAGCTGATGTGCAAAGTAAAATCAATTCAGATGAAAACACTATAAAAGAAGACACTACTGAAACAAAAGAAGGTGAAAAATGAGAATTGTTGTTGGCGTAAGCGGCGGCGTAGACTCTTCGGTTGCCTGCTATCTTTTAAAAGAGCAGGGACATGATGTAATCGGCCTATTCATGGTCAACTGGGAAGAAGAGGACGGCAGTTGTACAGCCGAAACAGATTTTGAAGATGTCAAGCGTGTATGCAATAAGATAGGCATACCGTATTTTTCCGTCAACTATGCAAAAGAATACTATCAGCGTGTTTTTCAATACTTCCTTGATGAATACAAGAAAGGCAGAACGCCAAATCCTGATGTACTTTGCAACAGAGAGGTCAAGTTTGGTCCATTCCTTGAACAGGCACGAAAGCTGGGCGCCGATAAGATTGCGACAGGTCACTATGCTAAGGTTATTGAAAAGGACGGACTGTACCTGCTTGCAAAAGCTGACGACAGAAACAAAGACCAGTCATACTTTCTCAACCAACTCAGCCAAGAGCAGCTTTCAAGCGTAATCTTCCCGCTTGCCGAGATTGACAAACCTACTGTACGTGAGATAGCGCATAAACTAGATTTGTCAACCGCCGACAAAAAGGATAGCACAGGAATATGCTTTATTGGCGAGCGTAATTTTAAAAACTTTTTAAAGACCTTCCTTCCTGCAAATCCAGGCAAGATACTTGACTTGCATGGGAATGAAGTGGGCAGGCATGACGGACTTATGTACTACACATTGGGTCAGCGTCGCGGCCTTAACATAGGCGGACGTAAAGGCGGCAATGGTCAGCGCTGGTTCGTGGTAAAAAAAGACCTGCAAAACAATATCCTTTATGTTTCGCAAGGGGAAGACGACCTTCTGTACAGCGACTATCTTCTAGCAAGCGAGATGAACTGGATACCAAAAATACCAGAAAAAAAGCAGTTTGAATGCTTTGCGAAATTCCGCTATCGTCAGCCAGACCAAAAAGTGCGAGTTACAATTCTCGATGACAGCCATGTGCGCGTTGATTTCGCTGAGCGCCAGCGAGCTATCACTCCTGGGCAGTTTGTTGTTCTTTATGATGAAAGTGGCATCTGTTATGGTGGCGGCGTCATTGATGAAAGCTTTGATGCTCAAAACAATAAAATAAGCTGATTACATTTCCTCTTGAAAATCCTTGAAATAAAATTTTTGTATAAAAATTGATTATTGTCGCATCATATTTTCAGGAGGTAAAAAATGATTGTTGTAAACTACATCGCTCTGATCCTTGTACTCATTGGTGCGCTGAACTGGGGACTTATCGGCCTCTTTGGTTTCAACCTTGTTGAGTGGATTTGTATGGGCAGTAAAGTTGCAGCACGCATAATATATGTGCTTGTGCTGATTGCGGCAATTTGGCTTATCATTGCAGCTTGCCTTGATGGCGGAATCTTGCTTGCAAATAACTTCCAGCGCGTTTAAAAAAATATTTAAGAAAAAAGGATAATTCAAAAGAGTTATCCTTTTTTCTTGACAAACTTGCTGTGAATTGATATCATATTAGTGCCAAAATGCAGAGATGGCCGAGCGGTTTAAGGCGCACGCCTGGAATGCGTGTGAGGTCACAAGCCTCCGCAGGTTCAAATCCTGTTCTCTGCGCCAAAACATCGGAAAATGCAATAACTTGAAGGGGTTTGACATGGCGGGTGGATTTGATAGCAGAAACCTTAATTGCGCTTTGGGTTAAAGTCAGCGCTTTGACTGGCTGACAATAAAATCTGACCCCAAAATATCCAGATTAAGCCGTAACAGATTTTGAAAGTGTTATGCGCATAATAAATACTATATATTGCGGTTTGTATGAAAAAGGAACGCGTATACGCGTTCTTTTTTGTCAATTATTCATCCATTTCATAATGAGAATCTGAATGTTGTGTTGCTGGGAAACGTTGACCTTTTTCAAGGTAGCAGCTTCCGCCACATTTGCCATTTTTGTCATAGCATGAATAATTGCCGGACTGTGGTGCTTGTTCACCAGGTTTCCATTGTTTACTCATTTCCTACCTCCAAGTATAGCATGTGCAATTCATCAAAGATTATTCGTTGCAACAAATTTTTTATCTTTTTTGTGTGTTTTTATTTTGAAAAAATCTCTCTTATGATTATACTTAATCTATCGGAGGCAAGTTCATGGTAAAAATTTGCACAGACAGTTGTGTGGACATCAACAAAAACCAAATTGTTGAAAATAATATCAGCATTATACCTCTTTGTGTAATATTGGGCGAGGACGAGTACTTTGATGGAGTGAATATTACTCCAAAAGAGATTTTTGACTATGTAAAAAAACGCAATCAACTTCCAAAAACCTCAGCACGTAGTGTAGAGGATTTAAAGGAATTTTTTAAAAGCCAGCTTGATGGCGACAGCGAAGTTGTTTATCTTGGCATATCTGGTAAGTTGTCATCTACATACGAAAATGCACTACGTGCGAAAGAGGAGCTGCAAACAGACAAGCTTTTTATCGTCGACAGTAAATCACTTTCTACCGGAATTGGGCTTTTGGTCCTCTACGGCTGCCAACTGGCCGAGAAAGGCTTGACCGGAAAGGAAATTGCTCAAATTTTGACACGCCAGGCTGATTTTGTTCAGGCGTCTTTTGTGGTTGATAAGCTTGACTATCTCTACAAGGGTGGAAGATGCTCAGCAATGGCGCGTTTTGGCGCAAACCTTCTAAAAATCAAGCCAAGACTTGAACTTATTGACGGCAAAATTGAAAATACAGGAAAGTATATGGGTAAATTCCAAACCGTTATCTATAAATACATTGATGACATGTTGGCAATTCATTCAAATATGAAAAAAGACCTTTGCTTTATCACTCACACATGCCCAGACGAAAAGTTTGTTGCAGATGTTGTGAAATATGTGAAAGACAAAAATATTTTCAAAGAGGTTGTGTCCTCAGTGGCTGGCTCTACAATTTCCTGCCATTGCGGAGAAAACACTCTTGGCATACTTTATCTTTTGGAGGAAAAATAATGAACGATTGCATTTTTTGCAAAATCATCGCAGGCGATATGCCATCATACAAAATCTATGAAGACCAATTTACCTACGCTTTTCTTGACATCAGCAATGACGCCAATGGACATATTTTGGTAGTGCCAAAACAGCATGCTACAAATGTTCTTGACTGCGATAAAACAGTGCTTGTTCATATAATGGATACCATTCAAAAAATTTCAAAGCACCTGGTTGAAAATTGCGACTTTGATGGTGTAAACATACTCAATGCCAGCGGCAAGAGCGCAGAACAAAGCGTTTTTCACCTTCATTTTCACATACTGCCGCGACGAGCTGATGACAACTTGCATGTTTTTCCTGAGCTTGCTAAAAACGAGGCATCACTGCAAGAAATATGCGAAAAATTAAGGATAAAATAATGAAAGAAATCATCTTGTATACTGATGGTGCCTGCTCAGGCAATCCAGGCATAGGCGGCTGGGGAGCTATTCTTTTTTACAAAGACATCAAAAAAGAGCTATCGGGCGGGGAAGAACAGACGACAAACAACAGAATGGAGCTGATGGCTGTAATCAAAGGCCTTGAAGCCATTAAAGAAAACTGCAAAGTTGACATTTACAGCGATTCGGCGTATGTAGTAAACGCATTTTTACAGGACTGGGTGTCAAACTGGAAGAACAATGGCTGGCGTACTGCAAAAGGCAGCGTCCAAAATCAAGATCTTTGGCAGAAGCTGCTGTCACTCCTAGAAAAACATGAAGTGCAGTGGCACAAGGTAAAGGGGCATGCCGACAATGAGTACAACAACAGATGTGATGCTCTCGCACGCGGTGAGATCATAAAAATCAAAAACAGCAAAAAATAGGGATAATAATCCCTATTTTTTAATCGATATTGATAAGTTTGTCATAGATGGTTTCATAAATACTTGGCGCGTATGCCTTCCATTTATGAATGGCCTCATTTGCAGCCTGCCTTGACGGCGCTTTGATATTCAATGTAAACATTGGCGTTGTAATCAGCGGCTCATAGATTTTCAGCTCAACATTATATGAGCCATCATCATTTTTTGAATAAGTCGCGCTGTACTCTTGTGAAGACTTGACGTTCAGCCTGTTTGCTTGCAGATATGCTGAAATTTCCTCGCGTTTTGCCAGCGGCAACCGTCTGTAAAGATGTGAAAGGCATTCTCGGCCCTCATAAGTTAGTGCAAACAACTCTTTGCCTTCTTTCTCGTTTCCAATTTTGTAAAGCAGCTTGCTGCTAACCAAATCATGAATTATTGCTTTGCAATCCATATAGTTTTTTATCCAGATATTTTTTACACTACAAATATCAAGAATAGAGTCCTCAGTAAGGGGAATTTCCATCTTGTCAATCACAAAAAGCATGATTAATTTGTCTTGAACACGCTGTTCTTTTTCTGAAAGTACTTTATCCATTAGTATATATTATAACAAGTTTTTCAAATAAATCAAATTTTTTGTTACCGAACGTTGAAATTTGTTTGTTTTTTGCAATAAATATGATAAAATGATCACAAGAGGTTTATATGGAAAACAGTGTGCAAAATTTTCTTTCAGCCTGTGATGAGTTTATCGACTGCAAATTTTTGGTCGCCGAATACAAACTTCAAAAAATGTTACAGGCACTTTCTCAGTCAGAAGAAATATGTTCGTTGGTAGGGGAATGCCTTGAACAATTCAATCGCGAGAGAGAATTCGCGAAGGCGTTTTTGCAAGATGGGCATGGCAATCTAATTTTTGAAAGACCAGAAGAGGAGTATAAAATAATTGCTCTTGTTTTTTGCACGCTTGTCGATATCGAAAACAAAAAGATTGACTTTGTTGATTTTATCAAGAGCTATTTTGGACGTGAGGAGAACCCTTTCCAAGCATTCATTCAGCAAATGGTCATTCCATTTAGAAATCTGATTGCAGAAGCCTTTGGTCAGGCATTTGTACAAAACCCTGCTGAAAATACAGACGAAAGCGAAGGTCCTGACGAGCATGTCGACGAAGAGTACGATGACGATGATGAGGATGATTACCAGGGTGAAGATAAATTTGCGCAAACACAAAAGGTTGCGGTTCAAATGTTAAGCGAACTGCAATATCTTGGGCAATCAGACAACGTTCTTGATGCGGCTATTGTTTGCCGCGCGATAATCAAAACAGCACCAATGCACGACAGTGATGTTACATATGCTCTTGCAAAAGCGTTGGCAGCTTGTAAAGTAAAGCAGGTAAAATTCCTGATGAAAGAAATTGAAGACATACTCGATATGTAAAATACAAGCACGGTCGATCAGCTCTCGGACGTGCTTTTTTTATAAAAATTGTTTCAATCGCAATCGTGGTTTTTGATGTTATACCTATTAAAAAAATAATCATACTAATAATACAAACAAAATTGCGAAAGCTGTTGAGATAACTGCATGCGTAAACTTTTGCAAAATAAACAGCCATATTGGCATGTTCAATTTGTCAAGCATTGCTATGGATTGCAGTATTGTTGACAGCCCGCCAAAGCTTATTACAAAAGTGCAAGCAATCACGGCGATATTGCCAGATAGCGAACCAGATATGTCGATACAGCCCTTGGTTATTTCAATCAGACCTTCCAAGACGCAAGAAATTTCAGGCGGGAACAGATTGAATATAGGCGCAAAAGAAGTTATCACAACAAAGAATATGGCAATAATTGCGCCTACTGTAATAATGCTGAGCGCTGAGTCTGTAACCATTTCTGCAAAATTCGCTTTTTTGCTGGCTAGATTTAATTCAGTCTTTTTGCCGTCGTCTTTTGGATTAATGTTTCGGTATAGAAGCCCATTAAAAAATGCACCAAGTATATGCGAAGTCAGCATTATATATCCATAAATTGGGTTTGCAAGCATGCCGATGCCAACAGCACCAATGATAAACATTGGGCCAGATGTAGAGCAAAAGCTTGTCATTTTAAAAGCATCTGACTTTGTAATGTGACCACTTTGGTAAAGGTCGGCGGTCATTTTCGCGCCAACAGGATATCCAGAGATAATGCTGGTAAAAAACACATATGCTGACAACGGAGAGGTGCGGAAAAGCTTTTTGCAAGGCTTGCTAAAAATTTTTGAAACGCGCTCAACGCAGCCCAGAGAAGAAAGGACTTTGGTAAAAAATATAAAAGGCAAAACGCTTGGCAGAACGTTCAACGCCCAGGCAGTCAAACCATTCAGTGTGACGCTCATATACATGTCTGGAAAAATCACCATGTTCAAAAGTACGTAAACTATTAAAACAGTTAAAAATATTTTGTATTTTTGCACTAATCACTCCAAAAATTTGACAAACCTGTCATAAAAGAATATAATAAAAACGATATTAAAAATATCCTTTAATAAGCTATTCAAAAAATGATTTTTTTAGAAGGGGAAACAATGAAAGTAAAACAACTTTACGCTAAGGCTAAACAACTTCAAAAAACAATAGTTTTTCCTGAGGCGGGGTTTAGCGCTCGGACGATAGAAGCCGTAAAATATTTACAGAAAAAATCGCTTGTAAAAGTAATATTGATTGGTGATGAAAGCGCTTTGGCGCTGCGAGATAAGGAACTGGTAAACTTCCAAATAATAAATCCGAAGACATTTCAGGGCAGGTCTGGACTTGTAAAATTGCTATATCAGAAGCGCAAGGAAAAGGGCATGACCATGGAAGAAGCCGACAGACTTTCGCTTGACCCATACTATTTTGCAACATTGCTTGTTGACAGCGGTATGGCTGACGGCATGGTTGCAGGCGCTGAGGCGTCTACTGCAAATACAGTGCGACCTGCATTGCAAATAATCAAAGCAAAGAAAAAGGGCGGAATTGTATCATCGTGCTTTATCATGTTTGGCGACAATAAGTTTTTAAAAGATAAATGCTTAATACTCGCTGACTGCGGCGTAATGATTCATCCTAATGAAGACGAACTGTATCAGATTGCTTGCCAAAGCGTGGAAACATACAGGTCGCTCGGTTTGGCTGAGCCCAAAGTTGCATTCCTTTCTTTTTCAAGCAAGGGCTCTGCAAGCGACGAAACTGTTGATATTGTCAGAAAAGCATATGAGAAATTCAAAAAGACTGGCGTGATCTGTGATGGAGAGTTGCAGTTCGATGCAGCGATGGTTCCTTCTGTTGCTAAAAATAAAGCGCCAGACAGTCCATTAAAAGGCGATGCGAATATTCTCATATTCCCAGACCTGAACAGTGGAAACATCTGCTACAAAGCCATGCAATATCTCGGTGGAGTAAACGCAATAGGTCCAATCTTGCAAGGACTCAACAAACCAGTCAATGACCTGTCAAGAGGTTGCAGCGTCAGCGACATCGTTACAGCAGCTGTGATTACAGCGCTTCAAGCAAATAAGGAGATTAAATAATGAAAATTCTTGTAATTAATGCCGGCAGCTCATCTTTAAAGTTTCAGCTTTTTGATATGTCAAATGAAAAGGTGATTGCCAAAGGAAATTGTGAAAAAATTGGACTTGAAGGTTCTTTTATTGGCTACAAAACAACTGGCGATAAAAAAGAAATAAGGGTGAGCATGCCAGACCATAAAACTGCTGTAAAAGAAGTCTTCAAAATTCTTACAAGTAAAGATGATGGTGTAATTTCAGATCTTTCTGAAATCAATGCGGTAGGACATCGCTTCGTGCAGGGCGGTTGGCTCTTTGATAAAAGCGTAATTATTGATGACAAAGTTGTCAAAAAGCTCAATATGCTGACAGACCTTTCGCCACTTCATGCTCATGCAAATATGGCGGGCTATCTGGGCTGCGCAGCGCTTATGCCGAACACACCGCAAACCATTGTTTTTGATACATCTTTCCATGCTACCATGCCGCCAAAGGCATATATGTATGGTATCAAATATGAAGACTACGAAAAATATCATGTGCGAAAATATGGTTTCCATGGCACAAGCCATCGCTACGTTATGGGCGAAGCTGCAAAACTTTTGGGTAAAGACCCGAAGGATATCAAGTTGATTACAGTGCATCTTGGTAATGGCTCATCGATTACTGCGATTGACCATGGAAAAAGCATTGACACTACAATGGGATTGACTCCGCTTGAAGGCTTGATTATGGGAACTCGCTCTGGTGACCTTGACCCAACGGTAGTATCGTATCTTGCTAATAAAAAGGGTATGACAGCAGATGAAGTTGTGTCGTATCTGAACAAGCAGTGTGGTATTTTGGGAGTAAGCGGTGTTTCAAGTGATATGCGAGAGCTGAACAGCGCGATTGAAGCAGGGAATGAAAGGGCTAGGCTGGCACTTGATATGCTCATCTATCGCGTGAAAAAGTTTATTGGTTCATATCTTGCTGTCCTCGGTGGAGCAGACGCTATTGTGTTTACTGGTGGTATTGGCGAACATCAAGAAGATTTGCGCGAAGGCGCTCTTGAAGGTATGGAAACCTTTGGCATTGAAATCGACAAGGAAAAGAATAATAATCTTCCACGCGGTACGACAGAAGAAATCAGTACACCGAAATCAAAGATTAAGGTTTACAGAATTCCAACTGATGAGGAACTTTTGATTGCGCGCGACACTTTGGCGCTTATCAGCAACAAATAAAATAAATATTATCAAAATGCTTGACA
>CAMLUY010000032.1 GCA_946487985.1 uncultured Clostridia bacterium | reverse complement strand
AATACTGCTATACTTGTTTCATAAAAGGAGTTAAAATGTGGCAGAATTAAAAGATTTTATTGTTAGAACACGTCTTGGGAACACTGACGAAAATCAAAAAACAGGGAATCAATATCAAGAACTCTTTATGCCTTTGAAGAAGATTTAAAAAATGGCAAATTCGTAGGAAAAGATGTTGAAACGTTACTTAGAGCCTCAATTGGCTCAAAGCTGCGCGAAGAATGGGCGGAAGAATTTTTTGACTTTTACAACCATCCAACTTTGACTGTTGAAGAAATTGTTGAAAAAAGATATACTCAGGCAGACCTTCCAACTGATATTAATGAAAAATTTGCAACTATGGCAGGGCTTCTAAATGCAACACCGCAGCAGGTTGGCAGCTGCCGAGAATTTATACGCAAAACCCAGAATATTTGTCGGTATATGATATTTATTGGGCGGGTAATGATGAAAAGCGTATAGAAAAAATTGCAGAGCTAAGAGAAATTTCAGAAATGCAACTTGAAGATGAAGGAGGGCGGGGAAGATGATTAAAGAACTGATTGACCTGCAACGTAATTCAAAAGCGACTTGCGTTATAATTGAAAATGTGGACAGTGAAAAACTGACTCCGACTGTTTCAATGAAAGCAAACGTCAGCGACAATTTTCTTTTCGCAGGCAACAAGCCGCCGTTTGCTGATAAAATTGATGAGAAATGCGGTAAAAATAAATTGTGTTATTTTATTATCAAAGACATTGACCAAATTTCAATCGAGCAACAGAATAGATATGTGGGGCTTGTCAAAGATAGAGAAATGAATGGATATTATTTGCCGAGTAATTGCATTATTGTTTTCACAGTGCAGGACAGGCATGCTTTAAAGAAAATATCTCAAGAATTGTATCATTTTGCGGTTGTGGCTTTTTAGGCGAGCACGGCTTCGCAGCGCATGATATCAGTTCACGCTTTTTACTTGATTTTGCAAGCATTTAAAAAAGGAGCTCATTATGGAATATGACAAAAAACTTCTTCAAGACGTCAAAAGGTTGATGATTGCAAGATACCCACGTTTTGGTGCGCAAATAGCCGCGGCAAACTTGGAATATAGTACAGATTTACAATATCATACCGCAGCAACTGACGGAAAGAATATCTATTTTGACCCTGACTTTCTTGCAAGTTTAAGTGATGATGACAAACTTTTTATTATTGCGCATGAACTTATGCATGTGAAATTTGAACACATGTATCGAATAATGGATAAAGACGGACAAAGACGAGACCTGAACCTTTGGAATATTGCAACTGATGCCATTATCAATGCCAATTTAGAGCGAGACGGATTTAAAATAAAGGACGGCTATGTCAAAATGCCAGAAGCGTTAAACTATAACGCTGAGGAGCTTTATGAAAAACTGTTGCGTGAAAAACAAACTGAGCAGCAGTCTGGGAATAATGGTGGAGGACAAAAGGGCAAACAGCAATCAGGAAACAATCCAAATCAAAGTCAGAGCGGGCAGCCAGATAAACAAAATGGTCAAGGCAATGCCCAAAGTCAAAAGAACGGACAAGGCGACTCTGGGCAGCAAAGCCAAGGTGGACAAAACCAAGAGCAAGGCGCTGGCAGTGGCGAACAATTTGCTGACGACCATAGCCTTTGGGAAAAAGCATTTGAAGACAGCCAAAGACAAAGGAATGAACAAAAGTCTGGTCAAAAGGGACAGCCAAGCCAAAATTTTAAAGACATCCAAGTGAACCCAAATGAACAAATACCTGAATTTGAAGAGGCTCAATTTGACGAAAAATCTGAGTTCCAAGAAAATCGTCAAGAGAGGCTTGAACGCGCAAAACGAAATATGCAAAGATTGCGCGACCAAGAATTGAAAAAATCCGACAGCAGGGATATTGAATTAGGTGAGGTTGGACAGGCGAAAGCCATTCTTGATTGGAAAACATTGCTCAGACGAGAAGTTGAAAAAACCGAAACAATTTGGTCGCAACGCAGGTCGATTGCAGAAAACAACTACGCATACAGACTTGAAGAAAATGACATCGAAGATGAAGCTGAAACCGAAGTCATGATTGATGTTTCGGGGTCTGTATCTCTTGAAATGGTCAAAGCCTTTTTAAGGCAATTAAAGCCCATCCTGAAAGAGTCCAAACTGAAAGTTGGTTGTTTTAATGAAAAGTTTTGGGGAATGGTTGAAATCAAATCGGATAGAGATATTGACAGTTTCAAAATCCCAGCAGAAGCACGTGGGCAAGCCGCTTGGACAGAGGATTGGGACTTGGCAGTTCGGTCGTTTACCAAAAAGCGCGAAGCAAACAAAATCGTTTTCACCGATGGAGAGCCTTGCCCAGGAACTATGCCAAAAGAGGACTTGAAAGGCAGCAATGTCATTTGGCTTGTGTATCGCAACAGAGATTTTCACCCTTGTTGTGGCAAGGTTATCGATGTTTATCCAAAAGATTTACAAAATATGATAAACGCAGAAAGAGCTTTGGCAGAGCCAGAGAATTCATTATAAAAAGTCAGAATTAGATTTGATTTTAGGAGAATAAACTTATCCACAAGTAACGCGAAGTTCGGTTGGGAAATGAATGCGCCAGACAATGGCAAGGTAATTTATCTGCCAGTAAGCGAGATTTTGCAGCTTGAAGAAAATGATATTGAAAGAGAATTATAATTGTGTGGCGGCGCAAAAGTCGCGGCACTACAACAAAAGGAGGAAATATGGAGATTAAAGTTTTTGCAGGCACAAAACTTGGGCATGTGCCAACGAAAGAGGAGTTTGATAAAATTGGTGGTTTGACGGCTGGTGTGTGCTATCTGCCAGACACAATCGCCAAGCTTTTCAGTGAAGCCGATGAGAACACTAAAAAGCGTGAAAGCAGAATAAAAGACAGCGGTCACAAAAGCCCTTTTGACCACCCAACCGTGAATTTGGAGCTCGTCGACATACCAAAAATACTTGCCATGATTTTGAACAACGAGAGCATGTATACGACCAGCGAAAAATCTGCCAGATACAGGCGAATGGCGCTTCCTGATGATGAAAACAAAGCCTATGAAAAATGGCTGCCAATCTTCGCGCAGGAAATTGAGAACTATCGCAACAACCACAAGGGCAGTGAAAAGTGGTTGACAGAGTCGAAGATAGGCAAGCTTGCACAAGAAAATGCCCGCTATTTGACATCTGTTTTCACGCCAACAAGTATGGTTTATTCGCTCTCGTACAGACAGCTCAACGTCATTTACAGCAAAATTTCAAGAGAAATCGACTTTCTCGCTGGCAAACAAGATATATTTTCAAAAAAGCTGCGCGACTCGCTCGTTGAATTTGCCTCAAAGCTTGAAAGCCTTGGCTATATTGATGAAAAACTGGCTCTGAACGATAAAAATTTGGCGCTCAAACTTTTCAACAGAACAGGCAGACAAATCAAAGAGCAGTTTGGCGAATGCTACACCATTACATACAAGGGTTCGTTTGCCCAGCTTGCACAGGCGCAAAGGCACAGAACACTTGACTATGCAATTTTGGCAGGAAAAAATGGGCAGTATTTTGAAGACGTTCTGGCAAATGATTCAGATGACGACTTCTATCTGCCACCAATATTGAAGGGCAGCAAATATCAGGCACAATGGCTTGCTGACTGCAAAGCACTTGCAGAAAAATTTCCTCAGGGCATGCTTGTACCTGTGCTTGAAAGAGGGTCAATTGAAAACTTCATCTTGAAATCAAAAGAGAGAAACTGCACGGCCGCTCAGCTTGAAATTGACAACCAAACGACAGCGTCAAAGAAGAAGATTTATTCGCGACTTTCAGAGGCCGACCCTGAACTTGCGGCTGAAATCAAGCCGTACATGTCAGGTTCTCGCTGCACCTATCCCGACTTTGAGTGCCCGTCGCCATGTGCTTTTGCAGAGGGCGTCAAGGGCGAACGAATAATTTAAATTTGGACAACGCATTTGAAGCTTGATGCACTATGCAACTTTGCAAAGATTTAATGCGTAATGTTTTGCGTAATGCGGCAAACCACAAAAAACCAGCAATAAAGCTGGTTTTTTGTTTAATTATCAAAAAATCAGGCGTTAGCGCAGGATAAATTGATTTTTTTGCCAGAGAAAAGGTCATTTGGATTGACATCAGTATGTAAATGTGTTTATAATAAAAAATAAAAGTCATATTATTTAGTTGCGAAGATTGAGGAGGAATTATATTCCAAAAAAATAAATAAAAAAGCATATACTGTGGATAAATTCACAAAATACAATAAAAGGAAGACATATGACGATAAAAACAAAGATTGCTGTTTGTATTGCAATTATGGCTATGGGTTTGTGTATGTTGATTGCTGGCGTTTTTGCCCTAACCCCACAAAAGATAACTATGCATGGCGATTTTGTTTTTGACGTATCAGACAGAAATCTTTATGTTCGCGACATTCGTGTTCAACCTGACAATGAAACGCCGCGTACGCTTACTGGCTTCAACAGGGGCTATATTGGCGATGAACTTTCACTGAATCTTTCAGCCAACGATATTATTGAAGGCAATTACAATTCGATTACACTTTATTTTGACATTGTCAATCTTTACATAGGCGACCAAACATCACAATACAATGCAAGTGCACGCTGGACAGGCTCGGCAGTTGCAGGCGTTTCGTTTGAAATTGTTGAAAGCAGCAATTTGATTGAAGAGGCTACCACAACGCAAGAAGACTTTGATGAAAGCACTCCTTTAAGCGGTACGATTGCGCTGAGAATCAATTTGACCGCAGGCACTGACTTTGACTTGTCAAATATCACGATTGCATTTTCCGACTTTTTCAATCAGCTTTTTGGCTTCACCTTTACTGTCGACGATTCAGACAATACAGCAGCTCTTGTGTCATACACAGGCAGAGAAAGAGATGTTACAATTCCTCAGACTATTTCCACTCGCGTTGTTGACGGACAAACAATATTCATTGAGGGCAACAAGTACACTGTGACCTCAATTGCAAATGGCAGCAATGACATCAGTGGCGCGTTCTACCAAGTTCGCAACACACTGCAAAGCGTTTCAATACCAGAAACAGTTACATCGATTGGCAACTATGCTTTCCGAGGTTGCAGCAGTCTGAGCAGTATCAATATTCCAACAGGATTGACAAGCTTTGGTATGCATGCCTTCTATGGTTGTTCAAGTTTGACAGGCACGCTGACAATTCCTGCTGGCATAACTTCGCTGCGTATTTTGACTTTCTATAATACAGGATTTACAAAACTGCAATTTGCATCAGGCAGCAAACTGACAAGCATTGGATATGAAGCATTCCGCGAAAGCAGCTTGACAACGATTGATTTTGCAAATGCGACTTTGCTTACAGAAATTGGCCACTATTCATTCTATGGCTGCACTGGATTAACGGCGGTGACAATTCCAAATTCGGTATCATACATCAGGCAAAACGCTTTCAATGGTTGCAGCAATCTCTCAGAGGTGCGCATCGGCTCAAAGGTAACAAGCATTGAAACAAACGCCTTCGCAAATTGTCCAAGCTTGACGACAGTATTCATTGACAGCGCAAGCGTAGCATCACAACTCTCAAACACAACGGCATGCGGCAATCTAATCAGCAATGCAGATGTGATTTATGTCAGAACAACCGTGGCAGGTTCGCTATCAAGCACATTCCCATTTGTACTTGACACAACAGGTGCTCAGGTTTCAGGATACAATAAATATATCAATGCAACAATATTGACCGGCTTTGAATTTACTACAAACGACAACGATGGAACAGCCTCACTTGTGTCATATACCGGCAGCGCATCAAGCGTAACAATCCCATCAGGCATTTCAAGAATGGTTATTGACGGACAGTCGGTATTCGTAATCGGTGATGACTATATCGTGACCACGATAGCTGATGGCGGATATGATATGGATACCTATACGTTTGTCGGAGCGTTCACTTCGGTTGCAAGCACGATTCGAAGTGTGACATTGCCAAATACTTTGACACGCATTGGCAGCTATGCATTCTATGGTTGCAGAAGCCTGACAGGCACAATGACCATTCCAGCAAGCGTGAACAGTATTGGCGACTATGCGTTCTCATCTTGCAGCGGACTGACAAGATTGACTTTTGCAAGCGGCAGCCAGCTTCAAACTATTGGTGACTATGCATTTAATGACTGCACAGGCCTGACAGGAACGCTGACAATTCCATCAAACGTAACAAGCATTGGTGCTAACGCATTCAATAGTTGCAGCAGGTTGACAGGTACATTGAACCTGCCAGCAAGTCTGATAACCATCGGCAGTAACGCCTTCTATGGTTGCAGCGGACTGACAAGGTTGACCTTTGCAAGCGGCAGCCAACTTCAAACAATTGGCGGTGGCGCATTTAATTATTGTACAAGTCTGCAAACGGCAACAATTCCGTCGAACGTGACAAGTATAGGCAGCAACGCATTCAATTATTGTGACAATCTGTCAACAGTTTACCTTGACAGCGCAAGCGTAGCATCACAGCTTTCAAGCATCACGGCATGCGGATACTTGCTCAACAACGCTTCGGTTGTATTTGTCAGAGAAAACATTTTTGGCTCTCTGCATGCAGAGTTCTCGTTCATTTTCATTCGCGATGACGAGGGCGCACAACAGTCAGGATATGTCAGATATATAACACTAACGGTTGAATTCATCGAAGACTTTGAGTTTGAAATCACAAGCGAAACAGAGAAAACGGTTTCTCTTGTAAGGTACACTGGCAGTGCAACAAGTGTATCAGTCCCAGCAACAGTATCAAAGATGGTCATCAACGATGAGACATACTTCATTAAGGGCACAGACTATGACGTGACATCAATTGCGGACGGCAATGAAACAGATTACGGTGCGTTCTATCAAGTTCGTAATACACTTCAAAGCGTAACATTGCCAGGTACTTTGACAAGCATTGGCAGCTATGCCTTCACATACTGCACCAGACTGACAAGCATAACATTGCCAAACTCTTTGAGAAGCATCGGTGATGACGCATTCAGAAGTGCTGGGCTGACAAGCATAGCCTTCCCAGCAAACTTGACAACAGTCGGTGGATATGCATTCTATATGAGCGACTTGACAAGCGTGAACTTTGCGACAAACGGTAAATTGACAACCATTTCTGACTATATGTTTGGCGGCTGCACTGGTCTGAGCAGTATTGTGCTGCCAGAAGGGGTAACAACCATCGGTAATGGTGCATTCTATCAATGCAGCGGGCTTCAACAGATTACTATTTCTTCAAAGGTGAACTCTATTGGCACCAGCGCATTCAACAATTGCAGCAATCTTTCAACAGTGATTATTGACAGTGCATCAATAGCAAGTCAATTGTATAATACAGAAACCGCATGTGGATACTTGATCAGAAACGCATCAGCGGTATTCGTAAAACAAGACATTGTTGATTCGCTGCACGCAAGCTTCCCATTGATGCTTGACACTACCGGCACACAGATGGCAGGATACAACAAATATGTGCCAGCAACCATTGAGGAGATTGCCGACTTCATATTCACATCAGATGATGACGACATGACTGCATCACTTGTTCGCTACGCAGGCAGCGCGACAAGCGTAACAATACCATCAACAGTATCAAAGGTATACATCGGCAATCGCGAGGTTTACATCGAGGGTACTGATTACAAAGTCACCTCGATTGCAGCTTCAACGGCAAGCAATCAGGGTGCATTCTACTCAGTTCGAGCATCATTGAGAAGTGTAACCCTGCCAAGCAACTTGACTTACATTGGCAACTATGCATTCTATGGCTGCTCAGCACTGACTGGAATATCCTTCCCAACTGGTGTAACAACCATCGGTGATAGTTCATTCTACGGTTGCGGCTTGACCGGCACATTGACACTGCCAACATCACTGACATATCTCGGACAGCAGGCATTCTACAATTGCAGCGGGCTGACCGGTACATTGACAATCCCAGCAGGCATAACACAACTGAGGTTGACATCGTTCTACAACTGCACAGGCTTGACAAAACTGCAATTTGCATCAGGCAGCAGTCTGGCAAGCATTGGATATCAAGCATTCCTGCAATGCAGCGGACTTGCTGAAATTGACTTTACAAATGCAACATCATTGACCGAGATTGGTCACTACGCATTCCAGAATTGTACCAGCCTGACAAATGTGACACTGCCAAGTTCAGTACTTCAAATTCGTCAATCGGCTTTTGCAGGTTGCAGCAATCTCTCAGAGGTGCGCATTGGAAATAATGTAACACTGATTGAAACAGACGCATTTACTGGTTGTACAAGCCTTGCAACAGTCTACATTGACAGCGCAAGCGTAGCATCACAGCTTTCAAGCACAACAGCATGCGGCAACATTCTTGCAAACGCAAATACAGTTTATGTTCGCTCAACAGCGTCAGCATCACTTGCAAGCTTTGTGACAGAAAACTATGCGAAAGTGTCCTCAACTGTTTCAGGCTACGATAAATACATCAGAGATTACACATTATTTGATGGTTTCACATTCACCATAAGCGGCAGCACGGCGTCGCTTGTGTCATACAATGGCAGTGCGGCTAATGTGGATGTTCCATCATCAATTTCGACGGCAACGCTCGGAGGCGAAACAGTTTACATTGCAGGTGATGATTACATCGTGACCTCAATAGCAGATGCAAACGGCATGATTGGTGCATTTACAAGAGCAGCGACGACATTGCAAAAGGTTGTACTTCCAAATACATTAACACACATTGGCAATCGAGCGTTCTATAATTGCATTAACATAAATGAAATAACCATGCCAGCCGTTGTGACCATAGGCGATGGAGCATTCTCGACTTGCCGCTCATTGCCTGCAATAACTCTTCCAAATACATTAGTAAGTATTGGAAGCACAGCATTCTATGGTTGCAACAATTTGACAAGCGTAAACTTGCCAGCCAATGTGAATACTATTGGTGAGGCTGCATTTGCAGAATGTACAAAACTTGCAAGCATCAACATACCTAATGGGGTAACGACAATCAATATTGATACATTCCAAAATTGCAGCAGTTTGACAAGCATAAACATTCCATCATCTGTAAGAAGCATTGGCGCTGATGCGTTTGCAGGTTGCAGCAGCCTTGCAACAGTATTCATTGACAGCAGCACGATTGCATCAGGTCTGACAAGCGCAAGCGTGTACGGCGGACTGATTGCAAACGCTGATATAGTATACATCAAGACAGGTCTGACACCTGCAAGTTGGCTGAGTGCAAACTACTCAAAACTTTCAGCTTCTGACCAGAGCGGCTATGACATG
>CAMLUY010000031.1 GCA_946487985.1 uncultured Clostridia bacterium | reverse complement strand
ATAGCGGCATCACAGTTTGAATAAACATCCGCTTCGCTCAAATGCGTCTTCGCCGCGCTTGGCTCAGCGTCCGATAATATAAATTGTGACATTAAAAATTTACTAATATAAAATTTTAATAAATTCTGACAAGTTGGCGTACCGCGCACACTATTTGGGATATTATCGTGTACTTTGCCCGTTTGTGCATAACTCACCTGCTCATTTAACTATACTATAAAAAAGGAGATATGATGGAAAACTTGAACACACCTATTGAAAATAATGACAAGCCAAAGGCTCAAAAACCACGCATCTTTCTTGTTTTAAAAATAATTGTAGGGCTTCTTTTGGCAGCCGGTATAACCTTGATCATTTGCGGCAGTATTTTATACGAAGGATTTTCAATGATGGTTTTTGGAGGATTTACCTGCCTTGTTTTTTGCATTCCTCTATCTATCTTCGCCTTTTCGCCAAACATACACAAAACAGCTATTAAAACGCAAAAATATATTATTGATCAAAATCAAGAAGACTTGAAAGATTTAAGCTCGCAAACCGGTGAAATTGCAAGTGCTGGCGTAAAGCATGTGGCAAAAGCAGCCAAGGAAGGATTTACGGAGGATAAAATATTTTGCAAGCATTGCGGCTCAGAGATTGATGCCGATAGTAAATTTTGTTCATATTGTGGGAAAGAGCAGTAACAAAAAATTACAGTTTTTAACTGTAATTTTTTATTTATAACTCAATAGCACTGCAAATATTCTTTGGCAGATTGCGTGTGATTTTTTCATCAGATTTGAGCAAGAATTGACATGTGTTTATTCTTCGACGCACAAGATAAAATGTTTTTTTATTTAAGAAATATTTGATGTTTTCATTCCACTTACAGCTGTCGCAGTTTCCGCCAATATGCTCTTTGACAGGGCAATGGCGAAAAATCATATATTCCGACCTGTAATCGCAGAGCGCAAAAAGACGCGCGCCGCTGTTTTGAATATGGTCAATATCAAAGTTCTCAATGCTCAGTACAATGTTTTTGAAGCCTTGATTTGAATAATGCAGCACAGCAAAGGAATTAGTTACATTCATGTTGCTGCCAATGATGGTCTTTTGGCGTGGCAACAGCTCGAGCGCGTAATAATTGTTTGCGTACACGCCATAGCCGATTGAGAGGACTTCTTTGATTTTTTTGACTTCGCCTTCACCTGCCATAGCTGGGAGCGACAGGTACACCTGTCTGCCGCCAAGTTTATTGAAGTCGCCCGCCAGCTTTTCATAGTCAAATTCTGAGGGCTGATATACCAAAATGCTATCGTCAGGCATGTCTTTTGGCAGGCTTGCGACATCACTGAAAAGTATCATTTGTGAGAAACAGAACGGAGCATTAAACGGCTTGACTTGATTGTCAGCGCGAACGGCTTTTTCTTTAATCTTATTACGAGAATTGTAATCATCGCAAATTGCCTGCGCAAGCATTTCAAGTCCATCACGGCGCAACTGGTTGAGCGCTGATATCGGCATAAACACCCCGTCTGTATTGAGTTTGAAATCGCTAAGGACAAAAAATTCACCGGTTTTTGATAGTTGCCTTTTTGCATCACTCTCGGAAAGCGGACAGTTTGCTGCTTTTTCAAGTATTGCACCTTGTACCGACACTGAGATTCCGCCTGATTGTAGATGAAGTACTGCCGGCTTTGTTGCAAAGAGGTCGAGAGTCATGCTTACTTCGCGTCTGGATTTCTGAGAAAGAAGTTCAGACTCTTGCTTGCTGTCAACAATCAGTCTGACTTCTGCGCCACATGAAACTTGGGCTGTCGTGGTAATTTTGTAAATGCCTTGTTTAATCATGTGCACATCATATATTGAAATGACTGCCACCTCTTTGTTGTCACAAAAAAGCTTGATACTGTCGCCCCTGCAAAGGCAATGCGATGATTGAATGGTGACCTCATTGAAGCGTTTGCCTTTTTTGACAGCAAGGACAGAGCCAATTTTAATGCCTATGTGATTTTGAGCAAAAGGATAGATTATTCTCTGGTTTTTAAAATAGCCCTCTATGTAGTCGCCACGATTGTACACCTTTTTCAGCTCATCAATATCGGATTGTGTAAATTCGAAGTTATTGTCAACACATTTTCTGTATGCAGCGGTCGCCTGCGCCACGTATGCCGCACGTCGCGCCCTGCCTTCAATTTTGAAGCTTGTCACACCACACTCGGCAAGCATTTTCAGTGACGGCAGCCTCCGAAAGTCCTTCGTGGACAAAAGGTAACCATTTTTTTGATTTTTCCCGTCTGACATAGTGTATTGAAGACGACAAAACTGCTTGCACTGACCACGGTTGCCGCTTGCATTTGCCAGTGCCGAACAAAGATAGCAGTTGCCAGAAAAGGCTACGCACAAAGCGCCTTGCACAAAATATTCAATTTCGATGTCACAGTTCTCATGAATGCGCTTAATTTCTGCAAGCGGAGTTTCACGTGCGAGCACTACACGCGAAAATCCCAGCGCTGCAAGCGCGCGAACACCTTCAAGGTTGTTGATACCCATCTGAGTACTTGCATGAAGTTCAATATTTGGGAAAGTCGTGCGCAAGGCGCTGGCAAGTCCGATGTCTTGCACTATGAATGCATCAACGCCAGATTTTGCAGCGAAACCGACGAGTTCAACAGCATCACTCATTTCACTGTCAAAAACCAAAATATTGATAGTCATGTAGACTTTAACACCAAAAAAGTGTGCAAATTTTACAGCCTCGGGCAGCTGCTGGCGCGAAAAATTCTGCACGTTACCGCGTGCATTAAAGGCATCGACACCTAAATAAACCGCATCAGCACCATTATACACTGCTGCTCGCAAACTTTCAAAATTACCAACTGGTGCAAGAATTTCAGGAGATTTTGTCATGGCTATATTATAGCAAATTTTTCAAAGCTATGCAATCACAAAGTTTTGCGTATAAGACTTTTTAAATTTGATAAAAATCTTTAAAGGAGGAATAAATGAACATTAACCCTTTTTTACTGAAACCGAAGAAAATTGAAAGCACTATCATGACATTTAAAATGCTATCGCCAAAGAGCTATAACAAAAACGAAGTTGACCCATACACTAGGGTACGCTGCATACTGATGAATGGCACAGAGTATGAAGCGGTTTGGTCAAAGCACCACGCAAACAGACATTGTGGTGACAATGATATTCGCAGAGCTGTGGGGCTGATTCGAAGCTGCGAACAACAGCAACAAAAACTCATCGCTGCACTCAAGCCTGCCGACGAAAATGTTTTGGAAACAACCATTGGCTATGAGCAACTGGCCGTAGATTTGACAGCTATTCTTGCACAAAGGCAAACTGACCAGCATGTCAAAGATGCACTAGACTTTGCCCTGCTCGAAGATTTTGACCACCTGTACAGATATGCAAATCTGCTAGAAACAGATATGGGTTTGCACGCCGAAAAATATGTAGGCAGCTATACCGAAATCATGCCTGCACGACCAACTGTAGCCCATCACAGGCACCCTTTTGACAATATCAAAAAGCCTATCAGTAACATGTCAGCGCTGCCTATCACCAAATGCGATGTATCAATCATCACGGCTGCCGAGCAGCAAACAATGAACTACTATATGAATTTGGGCGCATTCTACAAGCACCAAAAAGGTCGAGAAATTTATAGCGAGATTGCTATGGTTGAAGAAGAACATGTGTCACAGTACGGATCGCTGATTGACCCATCGATGACACTGCTTGATGACCTGTTGATGCATGAGTATATTGAATGCTATTTATACTACTCAATGGCAAACGACGAAAGCGACAAGCGCATCAAGCAGATTTGGGAGATGTGCTTTGAGCAGGAGCTTGCCCATTTGCATGAAACGCTACGTCTGGTGCGCAAATATGAGAATAAAGACTGGTTTGATGTAATACCAAATGCGGTATTCCCTGAACTGATCAGCTTCTCGCCGCAAAAGGAGTATATCAGGCAGATTATTGCTGGAACTGTTTGCAATACTGGCGACCGAGAAGGATATATCAATTTGAACAAGCTTGCTGACAATGCTGACTTCTTCGACTATCAAAACCGCACCATCAAAGATGTGCAGACAATGGCTTCACATATTGTAATTGATGACCACATCGCCGCGTTCAAGCAGGACTATCGTTTGCAAGATTCTGAACATCCTGTCAAAGAGCTTCGAAACCGCACAACCGACAATACAAGCATTGGCCGTTTGAAGAATGTGAAAAAATAATGATCTTGCCATGCACGATATGTTAAATAAAAAAACACGGCTGCAAGCATATTGGAGCAAAGCCGTATTCTTTATAAAAGTGATGATAGCAGTCGCATAATCGCCTGCAAAAATTTTGTAAGCCAGCGTTTCTTCTGGAAATAATTTACGCCAACCTCTTGCGAGTTTTTCATGTCATCTTTAAATGCAGCCTGATACTCTTTACTAAGGGTGTTTGAGTAAATTATCACTGTATTTTCAAAGTTAAGACCAAAAGAGCGATTGTCGGTATTGCAAGTGCCTATCGAAATTTTATTGTCATCAACAATCATGGCTTTGCTGTGTAAAAAGCCATTGTAAAGATAGACCTTAATACCCATTTCTGCCATTTCTTTAAGGTATGACAATGTGGCAAGATAGACTGTATGCTTGTCTGGAATTTTTGGCACCATAATTCGCACATCAATGCCGCTTTTTACTGCAATGCGAAGTGCAGAGAAAAACACATCGTCAGGAATAAAATATGGCGTTTGAATATAGACCTTTTCTTTTGCCGAAGTTATCATCTTTACAAAAGTCTCTTTGATTTTCTGCACCTGGCTGTCCGGCCCTGATGATAGCACTTGCACAGTCGCACTGCCACATATTTTAGGGCTTGGGAAATAGCCATTTTCAAGATACAGGCGAGGTGGCGTATTGTCGTTTTTACAATAGCGCCAATCATCAAGGAATATGTTTTGCAGCGCATACACACCGCCGCCCTCAATGCGAAGGTGCGTGTCCCGCCATGGTTTCAGCCTTTTGTGTTTGCCTACATGGTCATCTCGTATGTTTACACCACCGGTGTAGCCAATGCAGCCGTCAATTACAACCACTTTGCGGTGGTTGCGATAGTTGAGTTTGAGATTAAGCAGCCTTATGTGCATAAACGGTGGGAAGAACTCACCCACCTGCCCACCTGCCTTTTCAAGCTTTTTGAAAAAACGACGAGGTGCTTTGCGCGAACCGATTGAATCATAAATAAGCTTGACATCAAGCCCTTCTTTGGCCTTTTGGCAAAGTATGTCCATGATTTCTTTACCTGTTTGGTCGTCTTCAAAAATATAGTATTCCATATTTATCGACTTTTTGGCGGCAAGAAGGTCTTTTTTGAGCGCATCCATCTTATCAATGCCATTATTGAAAATTGTTATGCCGTTTCCGGGGATTGGATACGATCCGAAAGAATAGCACAGGGTCATCAGTTCGCGATCTTCCTTCAAGATGCCATCAAGGCGGGCTTCTTCAAGCGTTTGTATGCCCTTGATGTTGTGAATGATGTCACGTTCTGAAATTGCCTTTTTTCTTATCATTCGCCTGGTACGAATGCTTAATCCACTGCCAAATATGACATATAGAATAAAGCCAACTATCGGCAGAAAGGTCAGAACAGTCATCCATGCTATGATATTTTGTGGTTTTCTTTTTTCAAGAAAGACCATACCGATGAGGAGAAGAAAATTCAGGCATGCAATGACTGTAATGATTGTAATGATGATATTATACCAAGACATTTTCCTCTCCTTTTCAATATGATTTTTTGTGTTTTTGAAATTTTGTCGCCAAGCGTGATGCCTGGCGACTTTTATTTTTTATGTTCCTTCTTCAAGCTGAGTATCATTTTCTAAATTGACCCTCAAATAGACTGTTGCCATTTCAATCAATTCATCTGTATTTGCCGATCTTTCTCTTCCAGAAATACGCATTTTTACAATAATTTTGAGGTAATCCTGTTCGAAATTGTAATTTTCTTCAAAGATTATTTTATCACCTTCAATGTGTGCGTTTGGAGTTGTTGTTGAATCAATTTCAAATACCAGTCGCCCCGCATCATCTGCAACCGCCTCTGTGCCGACGGCGTCTATGTAAATTGTATAGAAGTCTTTCAGCGCATCAAGGCTTAATCCTTCTGCTGTTTCAGAAGCCTGCATGGTTATCTCCCCCATGTTCGTTTCAGATGTGCTTGTTGAAATTTGGTAGTAATAGCCTGTCAATCCATAAACAACTGAGATTTTGTACGAATAACTGGTATCTGGGCTTCCATCGGTCGTGGTGAAAGGTTGCACAATGTAATATTTTGTCAACTGATGAACATTGTTGCCTTCAAGCAAACTTACATCTTCAACGAAGGCAATATCCCGTGTAATTGTGCTGATCAAAAACGTTGTTTTGCCGTCTAAAAATGTCAAAGACTGGCTTATTCCCGCGCCCGAAACATAGAAAAATTCTGCTGAGCCATTGGTGATTGATATTTCAAGAGTGTCGCCAGCAAGGACATTTGTACCAATATATTCTGAAATTGAAATGTACTCTGTCCTTGGACACTGCATTTCAGCTGTTGATATTGACACTACTGATGGGGATGGATTCACAGACGTGCCACCCCGCATCAATGTCATTTCAAATTGGACACTGCTCTGCTTGGCGACAAGCACTTCAAGTGTATCATTGACAAATGTCGAATTATCAATTTCTTCCATATTCCCATCATTTTGATTGTAGTCGGATTCTACACTGACTTGGTCTTTGACAGAAAAGGCTGCGCCATCGCGAATATGATTGATTGAGCTTGATTGTGAAATCTCCACATTTCGATGATAATCTTCCTTCCATCGTAAACGAAGCGGATTGTCCATTGTCATGTTGATAAAGGTGTCATCACCAGAACTGAACTGTCTGTCTGGGCCTGACACACGCATGTTGACAATGATTACGATATACTCCTGTACATCATATGCGTCACGGTATGTGATCTTGCCAGTCGAGTCGATTTCTGCATTACCCGACCCGCCCGAAGTGTCATCAAGCG
Source organism: uncultured Clostridia bacterium (assembly GCA_946487985.1). Taxonomy (GTDB): domain Bacteria; phylum Bacillota; class Clostridia; order Christensenellales; family UBA1242; genus Caccovivens. The sequence goes on along the minus strand of CAMLUY010000031.1, from coordinate 2,501 downwards.
AGAAGGTAAGGTAGTTAGTATACTCTCCTTTATTGTCGGCTGATGAAAGACTGTCAAAATTATAGTTTTGTGCATACATCATATTGAAAGCCGAGTTCCATTGAAAGAATGAGGATGTTTCTCCACCATCTGTTGATGTAAGCTCTGGCATTATTGGTGGATCAGTGTATGCTTTATTGAGCTGATAGTAATATCCTGTCAATCTGTAATTTCTTGAAACTCTGTATGAGTAGGCGGTGTCCGCATTGCCATCGCTGGTTTTGAATGGCTGAACAATATAGTATTTTGTCAGGGTGTGATAACCGCGAGCTTCAAGCAGTGATGCGTTTTCAACATAGGCGATATCACGAGTGATTGCACTGATTGTGAATCTGTCAGATTCATTTTGATTAAGTACAAAATTGTTGTTGACAATATTGCCATTGCTGTTCGTGATATAGAAGAACTGTGTATCCTGTCCCTGATTCAGCGTGATTTCAAGAGAGTCACCCGCAAGCACGTTTGTGCCAATGTAGTATGAAATTGAAATGTATTGTGTTTTCGCGAATGAATTGCCAAGGTTGTTCAATGTAACAACTGCTGGCTCTTCGTTGACAGCTTGGTTATTGCGATACAAAGTCATTTCGAACTCTACATTTTCGGTCTGCTCAGCGACAAGCACTTCAAGTGTATCGTTGATAAATGTCGCATCATTGATTTGTCCGCTGGTTGCACTGTCGTAACTGCTTGAAACGTCAAATTGAGATGCAACCTCAAAGGCTACGCCATCACGAATTGGGGCTTCTTGTGAACTTTCAAGGATATTGAGTTCTCTGTTGACAACAATGTTGACTTTGAGGTCATAGAGTTCGACAACACCGTCCTTTTCATATTTGAGAGTAATCACCATTTGAGCTTGGGCGGTATCGGTTGAAGCAAATATATCAGTTTCGCTCACGCGTGGCATGCGGAATGGAAGGAATGCATCACTTGAAGATGAAGAACTTCCGCCATTCGTTGGTCTTGCATATACAGAGCGATTTCTGTCATAGCCGTTGAACACACCGCCAAGCTGCTCATTTCCAGTTGCAAGCGAATATGTCGTTTCCTGGCCTTGGTATTCCGAATTTTTCTTTGGCTCAATCGGCGATTCGATGATTGGATTGTTTTCAGTGTCAAGAATATTGATCTTGTCAACTGAAATGTATTGAATGTCAGGCACATCAAAATATTTTTTATCATCAGTTGACCATTTTCCATCATCGCCAGCCTTTGGCGAATAACCGCCAGCATCATTTCCTATAAGTTGTTCAGCTGGGTTATCTCTAAAAAGATATGCATCAATGCCTTTGATTTCGACCAATATCATAGACAAGTCAGCCGTCTGGATTGGTGACGTTGGGTCGGCTGTGATGGAGTAGTTCCCATCAGATGAGTTCTCAGAGATTATCAGTTGTTTGAACTCAGCGCCAATATCAAAATAGTCGCCCTCTGTCAGAGTGATTGTTTCGCCATCAAAATATGGATTTTGTTGAGATGACAGGCTGAAATGAATCTGATATGTAAAACCATATTTGTCGGTAGCGCTGACCATGTAGTATTGTGTACCGAAAATAACCTCTTTTGCCGATGCAAATGTTGAGTTTTCGCCAGAGGTGAGAGTATATTTATTGCCCGACTCTTTCCAAGCCCTGCCAAGGTCAGCCGACAACTTTTGAGACACATTGTCTGAGTCGTTGTATGTCAGACCGTCAATAGTTTGATTTTTTTCAAGCGTCAGTGTAAAGTTTGACGTTGCATACTCGGCATCGTCATTTGAGTGTTTTACTGAAACATAGCCATTGGCTGTTGAACTGCTTGTAAGAGTGAATGATGAGTAGTTGCCTGAGCTGTTGATATTTGTGATGTTGTAAATCTTGTCGCCATTGTTTGCAATGATTTCTGTGTTAGGATCAATGTTTGCATTCGCTGTGCTGCCGCCGTATGAAACAGTATAATCAGGGGTGATTTTGATCACAACATAGAACACTTTTTCAAAACCTGATACCGAATAAGTGATTCTTGTCAACACATAGTCGCCAAGGTTTTGCGCGCCAAGCGGGAACATTTTGTAATCATATGTATATTTATTTGCATTCGTGATTGGCGATGGTGACAAATATGCAGTGCCTTGCGTGACATCAATATAATCTTCAACTGTAAGCTTGAACTTTGTGAAATTGTTGTAGCTGTTGCCATATTTTGTGATATATGTGTCAAGCAGTGCTGCGGTATTTTCGTCTATTGAAGAAGTGCTATTTGGGTCGTAGCGCACAACTTCAAATCTCATTTGGGCTTTGCCCTCGCCAAATTCAGCCGAGCTGACAGGCTTGTCATTTGTTGGATGGTGAACGCCAAGTTTTTCAACCATGCTTAGATATTCAGTATTTGCCACAAGGTTGACTGCTGGCGCGCTGGCTGAGATTTTGCTTTCGACATCAATATCTATTGTTGCAAGATAGTAATATTGCAAATCAAATGAT
>CAMLUY010000030.1 GCA_946487985.1 uncultured Clostridia bacterium | reverse complement strand
GCTCAGCTGAAAACAAACTTGCAACACAGGCAGTAAGGCGCAACATCATCATGTACGCTATCGCAGGCAGCGACAACATGGTCGACGCAGATGACCTTGTGCTCCGTCGTGAAATTCAAGACGCATCATATGTGACAAGGTTTAAAATCACCGAACAGAAATACAATAAGTACAACTTGATCTTTGCTCCTGGTGTATCAGGCTCAGAAAAGAGCATGGACAATATCTACAAACAGATTGTTTCAGACAACTTTGAAATCTACAAGCAAATGGTTATGGACGGTAAATCAACATCTGAACCATCAGTAATCAAACAATGGTTGCTTGACAACGACTATCTGCTTGTTACCACAACCTGGAACGTTGACCCTATGGGCAGCGAGATTGTTGCAGGCAGCCCAGCCGAAGGCGATCAGGCTGCTATTGATGAGATGATTACAAAAGGCTACGCTTTTGTAAAGCCGAACAACACAAGTGGAAATTATGTATTTGAAGAGCAGAACTATACATTCTACTACTACGCAGCAGACAACCAACATGACAATCAAGAGCGTCACATTCCTTATTCTGTAAACCTTGTCAACAGTTTCAGTGACAACTCTATTCCAAGCATCACGTTCTCGTCAGACTTGCAGTCTTCATACTTGCCTGGCGAAAAGATTACTTTTAATGTTGCATCTGCATCAGACACTATCGATTCAAGAATTGAGACTGTTACTGCATACAGATTCCTCAAAGTTCAAGATGGTCAGAAAGTGACTACCATCAAAGATGATGGCACAGAAAAGACATTGAGATATGTGATTCGCAACAGTTCAAGCTATAATAAAAACGATGAAAACAAATGGTACATTTCAGACCGTGACCCAAGCACAGGACTGGTAGAGTCAGAAGGCTGGTACTATGACACAGATGCTTCATCATACACTGTTGATCTGAATGATGCGCCAAGCGATGCTGTATACCTTGAAATCCTTTGCTATGCAATAGACGACTATGGCAACATTGGCTTCTTCAATAAGCTTATCAATATAGCTGACATTGCAGACACTGATGCACCAGTACTTGACAAAGTGATTGGCGCACCAGCAGTTGATACCAGCAGCCATGACTATGAAGCGCCAATGACAATCGGTTTGCCAACACTTTATTACTCAGATACAAGTCCAGAGTACATGCATGCAAACGTTACAGTATACAGAATAGGTGAGGACGGTTCGCGTAAGGTAATGCAAAGCACAGGCATGTCTACAACATTCGACTCATACCGTGGCGTGTACAAAGTTGACGCTGGCGCATTCAACGCTTCAACTGAGGGCACATATCAGGTTGTTGTAACAGTTGTCGATTCAAGCAATCACTCACTGTCAACATTCTTCACATACAAAGTAAGCGGAACGGCTATTATCGAGAACCCTGAAATTGACAACATCAGTTCAGAAACTATCGAAGCAGCAGTTGACGAACCACTTTATCTGAAAGAACCTACAATCGCCGTTTCAGAATCGTCAGACTATGTCTACATTGGTCTTGATGAAAACGACGACTCAAACACAGCGCTTTACTATACAACAACAATGGTTTCAGCTGACAGCAGTGACTACGTGCTGACTAAAAACTGGTTCACTGGTATGACAAAAGGTACGTACAAGCTCAAATATCAAGTGTTCCTGATGAGATACAACAAAAATGACCTTGTTGGGTCTGGAAAAGGCATCTTCCTTGACGATAACGGCAAGCTCAAATATCGCGATGACGGTTCGGCTGAGTATTTTGTTTACCTTGAAGAAACGGATGGCAAATATGACCTTGCATTGAATACACAGCTTAATGGTAAAGGCACAAAAGGTGAAGTGTCAGAAATAGCAGGCTTGGTTGAGAAGTTTACACCAGAAAGTGACATTCAGACAATCAAGGTTGGTGACATCGGTGTCAACGTAACTATTGATGACGACGCATATGCAAGAACAGAATACGCGACCATACCTGATACTCCTAATACAATCACTATTGTCAAACCTGATATACAAATCTATGGTAATGCAAGCATTGACAGAGAAAATTCGACGGTATCAATCACTTGCACATCAGGCAGTAGTACCGACCCACTTGCAACAATCAGTTTGGCAGAGTGGGAGACCGCTATCGACGATGACTCAGAGGATTTCTCTGTTGAAGGCAGTACAATCAAGCTTCGCCTTATCAGAAATGGCAGATATACAATCAAATATTCAATTCAGGCACAGGACAAAAACAATCAGCCTGTTGGTGATCCAAAAACTCTTGAATACAACATCACAAACGGCGACGTCGTTGGACCTGATATTGACTTTGCTGAAAACTTCATCAAAGACACATATCGTCTGGGCGACACTTTGGTTGTCAACTTTGCAGGCCTTGAACTTTCAGATAAGGTAACTACGGATATTGAAACACTACGCAAAAATATCTCTATGAGGCTTGTAAACAATGATACTGACAGTTCGTGGACGATTGAAAACTCAACTTCAAGTGGATATTCATATGAACATGAATTGACCGAGGCAGGCGACTATACCTTGACTGTTACAGCTCGTGACGAAGCGGGCAACAGAAATGAAAAATCAATTTCATTCACTGTATCAACAGACAGGGCTACGCCAGCAAATACAAAAGAAATCATTGGCGGAGTGCTGATCGGACTTTCAGTAGCCATCTTGGGCGGCGTTGTGATCTATTTCATCGTTTCAAAGGTAAAACTTGACAAACGTGAAAAGGCATACAAAAAATCTGGCCGAGATAAAAAATAATTAAAAATTCAAACAAAAATGGGGAATAATAGCCCCATTTTTTGTTGTTCGCTTGACAATTAATTTGAAATATGATATATTATTCAAGTATCCGTATGCAAAGGGTAACAAAGATTGCGCCTTGAATAGTTTTCAAAGCCAACACCCGATTGGCAACGAGTTTGGTTAGAGGAGGTAAAAATATGTTCGCAGTAGTACAAAGTGGCGGAAAGCAATACAAAGTATGTGAAAATGACGTAATCAGCGTTGAAAAACTTGCAAACGCTGTTGGCGACAAAGTAAAGCTTGACGTATTGTTGATTTCTGACAATGGCAGCGTAGTTGCTGGCAATCCTATCGTAGCTGGCGCAGTGTGTGAAGCAGAAGTTGTTGCACACGGCAAGGGTGACAAGATTGTTGTCTTCAAGTACAAGCCAAAGAAGAATGAAAGAAAAAAACAAGGTCACAGACAGCCATTCACTCAATTAAAAATATTGTCAATCAAAAAGTAAGGTCAAAAGATGACAAAGATTACTTTTTACAAGAAAAACAATTTGATTGTTGGATTTGAAGTTTCAGGCCATACGGGGAAAGATGATTTCGGCAAAGATTTGCTTTGCTGTCAGATTTCCACGGTGGCGCAACTTGCAGTCGTTGGGCTGTTCGAAGTTGAAAAAATTGACGGCTTCAAACAAATTTCTGACGGATATTTGAAAATATCTCTTTCAGAAAACCAGGCAAAGCCAGAAAAGGTTCAGTTTTTATTGAAAACCTGCCTTGACTCCTTCAAATCAATAGTCATCAATGAAAATAAATTTGCAAAATTGGAGGTAAAAAATGTTTAAGTTTAATGCTCAACTTTTTGCTCACAAAAAGGGTGGTGGTTCAACTAAAAACGGTCGTGACTCGCAAAGCAAACGTCTTGGCGTCAAAGCCTATGGCGGCGAAGCGGTAACTGCCGGCTCTATAATTGTAAGGCAAAAAGGTACAAAGATTTATCCTGGTCAAAACGTTGGCATGGGTAAAGACTATACACTTTATGCACTTTGCGATGGCGTTGTAAAATTTGGCCAGAGCAATGCTAAAAAAATTGTTTCAATAGTTACAGAATCAAAAATCACCGAATGTATTTCGGTGTTTTTTTATGCTACAAAATAAATGCGAAACATTGCCATAACAAAATATTTTGTGTTATAATCAAAAAGAGGAGAAATGGCAATGGACTACACAAAAGAAAAAGGTCGAATCGTCTTTCATGATAAATTGCAGTTCAACATTGAGCACATCTTGGAATGTGGTCAGGTTTTTTGTTTTGAGAAAAGAGGAGATGACTATATCGTCTTCCCACAGGACAAGGTCGCAATCCTTTCAGAAAAAGATGACTGTGTGGAAATTGTTACAAAGCATGTTGAATTCTTTGTCGACTATTTTGACCTTGATACAGATTACAATCAAATAAAATCCAATCTTTCCAAGTTTGAAATCATGAAAAAGCCGCTGGATTTCGGCTATGGCATACGCATATTAAAGCAAGACCTTTTTGAATGCTTGATTTCTTTCATTATTTCTGCAAACAACAATATCAAGCGCATAAAGCTGATACTTGGCAATTTGAGAAAAAATCTTGGAGATGAAATTGGTGATGGCGTGTATTCCTTCCCAAGCTTTGAAAAATTGCAAAGCTGCAATCTGGAATTTTTCAAAAGCATGGGGGCTGGCTATCGCGCAGCCTACCTCGAAAAGGTTTGCAGCCAAATTACACCAGAGCTTCTTGATGATTGGCGCAAGCTCGACACGCCTTCACTTCGCAAAAATCTTATCAGCCTTTCTGGTGTTGGCCCGAAAGTGGCAGATTGCGTGCTGCTTTTTGCATATCACAGGTCAGACGTTTTTCCTGTGGATACCTGGATAAACCAGATGTACAATCAATATTTTTCGCCCCTTGAAAATCGCGAAAAAATATCACGTAATCTGGTTGAAACCTTTGGAAATCTTGCAGGATTTGCTCAGCAATATCTGTTTTACTATCAGCGGTCGGGCGAATAAATTGATTTTCAAAAGACCTTTGCATGCACGCCTTTATTGCGACAAAAAAATAATTTTTTGTCCGATTTACAGGCGCTATTTTTTTGCTATTTATTCAAAAAGGGTATTTACACAGCAGCCCAAATATGGTATAATATTGGTGTCAAAATAAAAGACTTTGGCAGGAAGATTTTTCGCAGAAAACGCGCTCTTCTTGCATTTGAAATACTTTCATAGGGGGCTCGACTCATGACATCAACATTACTATCTTTCGGCACAACCGAAATTGTGCTTGTATCAGTTTTTGGAGCGATTGGTTTGGCAATACTTGTCTATCTGTGCTGCATACCAATGAAGACATATCTGACTGTGATTTTCGCAGGCTGCTACATACCATCATACAAACTTATTTCCTTGAAAAGCAGAAAGCTTGACGTAAAGACCATTGCAAGCGCATACATCATGGCAAAGAAGTCCAAGATAGACATCAAACTGCCAGAAATTGAATCAATCGTGCTTGCTGGCGGCAACCCAGTCAATGTGGTCAAGGCGTACAATCTTGCGAACAAGTCAGGCACAAAAATTGATTTTCAACGGATAAGCGCACTAGAAATTGCTTCAAAGGACGTGCTTTCGGTTGTACAAAATGCTATTTCAACAAGGGTAGTTAAGGTTGAGAATATCAAAGGTTTTACACAGAATAATGTGGAATTGGTGGTTATGGCAGAGATTTCAGTCAAAGCCAATTTGCACAAGTACCTTGAAGGCAGCGGTATCGATGATATGATAAGCAATATTACGGCATGGCTGCTTGAAAACATATCGCGAGCAAAAGACTATCGAAACATACTTCACGAGCCGAACAAGAGCCTGCTTTACAATATCGACTTTCATGTTCTGACAAAAAATTCTCGCTTTGACATATTTGACATCAACATCGTGTCGGTAGACATAGGCCGCGACATCAACGCTGAAAACGAGATAAAATCGGTGGAAAAGGAAAAACTATACGCACAAATTGAAGCCGAGCGCCGAAAAAGCGCGGAGGAAATTCGCGAGCTTCAAATGCGCACAAAGACCGAAGAGATGAAATCGGCGGTATTGCAGGCCGAAGCCGAAGTGCCGCAGGCAATTTCGCAGGCGATAAAGGAAGGCAGGTTCTCAATTATGGACTATTACAAATTGATGAATTTGCAGGCTGATACAGCGCTTCGCCGCGCAATAATCAACGACAACAAAAAGGCGTTCGATGATGGAGGAGACCTCTACTGATGAGCACAACCATACTAATTTGCATTGGCGTAGGTGGCGGGCTGCTTGCACTTTTGATTTTGGCCATAGTTGTGACATGCGTTTCGAACAGTAAAAGCGCAAAAAGTTTGCAAGAAAACATCACCAAATACAAAAATGAAAGCGACCATTTCAATGACCGTGATCCATCAATAATACTTTCGCCAGATTTGCCAGAGCAGGCAGAAGATAAAACAGAAACTATCGCAGCCGCACAAATGCAAACCGCTCAATCGCAAGCAGCGCAAGGCGGCGTTTCGCAAACACAGTCCTCACAAACGCAAACCGCTCAAACTGAGAAGAAAGGACCAGTCATTGAACCATACACTGGCAACATTCCTGACTTTGAAAGCCCAAAGGTCAGCCCAGCATATGCCAAAGCCCAGCACAAAAAGGATATGCTGTCGAGACAACAGATGGGCAGCGCGCAGGTACGCCGTGATGATTTTGAGGAATTTCTTGATGAGCACGCATACTCGCGCCGAATACTCAATAAAGACATTCTTTCAAAGCTGAAAGACCTTCCGCCTGACGTAAAGGCAGTTTTGCTCAGCGGGCTTTTCAACAGGACAGATGATTAAAATCTATACAATAAACTCAACAGGAAAGCATAGTTTTTACACAAAAAACATCAAATTTACTTGATAAAATCAGTTGACAAAAAATATATTTAAAGACGCCAGCTCATATACTATCGTGAGTGGCGTTTTTTATTGCACAGGGGGAGGGGCTATGTTTAATTTTTTTAACGAGTTGAAAGGTCGTTTAGGCAAGGTTGACAGCAATCTTTTTTGCGAATATAACATAGTCAACATGTCAGGTCGGCTGCTTTATGCCGAAGGTCATTGCGGCATTACCGTGATAACACAAACCAGCGTAGCGTTCAAACTGAAAAAGGGGAGAGCGGTTGTTGAAGGCAAAGACCTTGTGCTCAGTGAGCTGACAGAAAACACCTTACTTTTGCAAGGTAAAATTGATAAAGTGGAGATATTTTGATGTTTAAAAACAGAACGCGGCTTACAGTTAAGGGGCTCAATCAAGAACGTGCACTCAATGAGCTTTCAAAAGAGGTAAAAATATATCAATATTCACGGCAAGAGCAAGACCTTTGCCAATTTGAGGTCGAGCCAAGGCATGCGCGCCACACAAAAAAGCTGCTTGAAAGCCAAGGCCTTGAAGTACTTTCACTTTCACATCACGGAATATTGTCAAAGATAAAAAAACTTTTGTATCGATATGGTGTTATCGCCGGTATAGTTATTGTGCTGCTGTTTTACTGCCTTCAATATAGTTTCGTTTGGCGGGTTGAGGTTTGGGGCAGCTCTGCCGACAACCGTGAACAAGTCCAAGCCTTTGTCAAGGAAAACATGACAAGCAATTTCAAAAGCAAGATTGACCTTGAAAATCTTGAAATCTTGATACGAAACAACTTTGACTATGTCAGTTCGGTCAGTGCAGCAATCGTTGGGCAAAGCCTGATCGTCAATCTCAACGAAGCGGTCTTGCCCGAAGAGATGGAAGGCCAGTACAATCCAATCATTTCTGAATATGACTGCCAAATCACAGAAATCAACCTCATTCAAGGTACTTTGCTTGTCAATGAAGGGGATATTGTGCAAAAAGGCGATGTATTGGTTGAGCCATATATTATTGATGTCGAAGGCAATATGCGTGCTGTAAAGCCTCAGGCCGATATTAAGGCGAATGTCTGGCTGACAGGTGAAGCGGCGCACTATGACTATCGCATTGAAAACGTCAGAACAGGCAAAAAGGTTTCGACTACCGAGGTGCTGCTTGGCAGCCTTGTGCTTTATCAAAACAACAGCGACCTGCCTTTCAAAAATTATGAGAGCACAACTCGAACAAGGCTTTTGACAAAAAACAACCTGCTTCCACTATATTTGAAGGTGACGGACTGCTATGAAACAAACACGGTTGAAATACAAGAGGATTTTGAAAACGTCAAGGACCAAGTAATTGAGCAAGCTCGCAAAAATGCCTTGATTTTTTTGGATAAAAATGCCATAATAGAAGACGAAAGATATTCGTGCAGTTCAACTGGCGGTTGCCACATAGTCAAATATGTCATTACTGCAAGCATGAATTTTGGAGGAACAAATGAGGATCAACTTTGAAAATGTTGGACATTGCAACAGGAAATTGATAGCGAAAATTTACGATAAGGCGATGAATGACACCGGCAATCGTGCACTTGACGTGACAATTACGGTATCAATTGTTTCGCAAAAAAGGATAAAACAACTCAATCAGCAATACCGCAATGTTGATAAAGCCACCGATGTGCTTTCTTTTCCAATGCTGAACATAAAATATCCGCAAAAGCTTGCCGATTTCAAACAGGAGATCGCTCCTGATGGCTGGCTTTACATAGGCGACGTGGTCATTTGCAAAAAAATCGCAAAACGTCAGGCAAAAGAATATGGGCACAGCCTTCGCCGCGAAATTGCCTTCCTGGCCTTGCATGGACTGTTGCATGTGCTCGGCTTTGACCACATTGACGCAGACGACGAAAAGGTGATGATGTCTACGGCTGAAAAAATATTATCAGACCTCGACATCAAAAGGGAGGGCGAGTAATGTTCAAAGCTGGTTTTGTCGCCCTTATTGGCAGACCCAACGCAGGGAAAAGCAGCCTTGTGAATGCGCTTGTTGGCGAAAAAGTAGCCATCACATCATCAAAGCCGCAAACCACACGTGAAAATATTTTGGGCATTGTCAATGGTGAGGATTTTCAAGTGGTACTTGTTGACACGCCAGGCGTTCATCACAGTAAAAACGCGCTTGACAGAACCATGATGAAAAATGTGCGTTCGGCTATCGCAGGCGTTGACCTTATCATATATCTTGTTGATGGCAGCAAAAGTCCTGACGGTGAGGAAATCGAGTATATTGAACATCTGCCAGAGCCAAAAATCGTGGTGAAGACAAAGTGCGATCTGCCAAAACGTCAAAATTTTGACTGCGATATTGAGGTGTCGGCGCTTGCAAAGACAAATCTTGACAAGCTGCTGAAAATGATTCTTGAACATCTGCCAGAGTACGAGAGCCCGCACTATATTTACGATCCTGACTTTTACACTGACAAAAGCATCAAGTTTTTGATTGCAGAAGAAATACGCGAGAAGGCGCTTGAAATGTTGCACCAGGAAGTCCCGCATGGTATTGCAGTTGAAATCATCAGATTTTTTGAAGATGAAAAAGCTGTGTGCATTGATGCTGACATAATATGTGAGGCTGAACGCCACAAAGGAATGATTATCGGCAAGGGCGGCAGCGTGCTGAAAGAAATTGGCAGCACGGTCAGAAAATACGCACAACAGCTGCTTGGCAAAAAAGTTGTATTAAAACTATTTGTTAAAGTGGAAAAGAATTGGCGTGACCGACCTGACAAAATAAAAAGCTTGGGCTATTAAAAAATCGAATGTAAATTTCTACATTCGTTTTTTTTGTTGGAGTAAATTCGTGCTTACTTTTTCTTTTTGTTATGTATAAAATTAAAAAAGTTGTCAGAAAAAAATGATTGG
>CAMLUY010000029.1 GCA_946487985.1 uncultured Clostridia bacterium | reverse complement strand
CAACCGGAGCTACTGGTGCAACTGGCGTAGCGGACACACTTCAAGTTGGCACTACAACCACGCTTGAAGCTGGCGAGCTTGCCACTGTTACCGATTCAGGCGTAGGCAATAACCACGTGTTTAACTTCGCAATTCCTAAGGGATTTGATGGCGAAACTGGCGCGCAAGGTGAAAAAGGCGAAAAAGGCGCAACCGGGGCAACAGGCGCAACCGGTCCACAAGGTCCGCAAGGCTGCGCAGGTCAAACAGGCGCAACCGGTCCGACTGGCCCGACTGGTCCGCAAGGTTTGATTGGCCTCACCGGGGCAACAGGTGCAACTGGTGCAAAAGGCGAGAAGGGTGCAACTGGTGCTACTGGTCCACAGGGTTGTGCAGGCGCGACAGGCGCTACTGGCCCTAAGGGCGACACAGGAGCAACCGGCCCGCAAGGACTCATCGGACTTACTGGCGCGACAGGCGCAACTGGTGCAAAAGGTGACAAAGGTGAAAAAGGCGCAACTGGTTCAACCGGAGCAACCGGAGCAACTGGTCCTCATGGCTATACTGGTGCTACTGGCCCAACCGGCGCAACTGGCGCTACTGGCGCGAAAGGCCTTACTGGTGCAACAGGTGCGACCGGAGCAACCGGCGCAACTGGTCCGTGCTCGCATCACAGCTATCACTATTTCAAGTTTACCGAAAGCGATCAAGAATTCTACCGCCACCCAAGCATGATCAAACAGATGCCTGCTGACACTACAACAGTCAGAATTACAGACAACAGCATTGTAATAAATCATGATGGTTGCTATGAAGTCTGTGTACAGACAACTTGTGACGCATCTCGTATGATGGTTGGCACGGTAGGCGTTCAGCTGAACATCAACGGCAAAGACGATGTAAACTTCGTTGAAACTGTTGGCAGCAAGAACTATTCTCAGATTTCTCTTGCGGGGATCTTTGAACTCAAAAAGGGTGATGTGCTGAAATTTAAAGCCATTGGCCACAATCTGCCACTTTCGTCAAACAGCGCGCTCATGGTACAACTGAAACAAATCAACTTTTAGCGCAACTTCAAGCAGGAACTGCCAGTCGGCAGTTTCTGTTTTTACATAATGGTTCATTTTGCGAGCTTTCATGTAATGTCAATCTTTGTTACACTTCAACTTTTTTTATCACATTTTGAATATATTTTTTTAATACGTTTGCATGAGCAAAAGACAAATGATATAATAGTTGCTGTCTTTACTGAAAAATGGAGAAAAAATGAATATATTCAAGAAAATCTATTGCAGAGTCTTGCAGTCAGTGCTCAAACTTGCTATACCACTTTTGCCGTACAGAGAGCCCGTGCTGCTTGACGATTATGCCGAACTTGTCAAAGAGCTGCTGTCAAGCGAATGCAAAAGCGTTCTGCTTGTCACAGATAAAACCATCAAAGGGCTGGGGCTTACAGACGCGCTTGTCAGTCAGCTTGAAGAAAAAGGCGTCAAGGTTGCAATTTTCGATGAAACAGTTGCCAATCCAACCACAGACAACGTTGCCAAAGCGTTGGGGCTTTATCACGCATTTGACTGCAAGGCACTGATAGGCTTTGGTGGCGGCTCGGCAATAGACTGCGCAAAAGCTGTGGGAGCAAGGGTGGCATGTCCAAAGAAAAGCCTTATGAAAATGAAGGGGATTTTGAAAGTCAGACGAAAACTTCCTCCACTTTGCGCAATACCTACTACTGCTGGTACTGGCAGCGAAACCACAATCGCATCTGTGATAACAGACTCGGTATCGCGTCACAAATATGCTATCAATGACTTCCCGCTGATACCCAAATATGCCATACTGGACGCTAACCTGACCCTCGGCCTGCCTCAGTTTGTCACCGCCACCACAGGTATGGACGCACTGACGCACGCAGTTGAGGCATACATAGGCAAAAGCACCACCAAACAGACACGGCAGCAGTCAACCATGGCAATAAAACTCATCTTTGAAAACCTTTTGACGGCATATAATGATGGCAGCAATTTGAAGGCGCGACAAAGCATGCTCTACGCCTCATACCTTGCCGGACTTGCCTTTACAAAGTCATATGTTGGATATGTTCATGCAGTCGCACATTCCCTTGGCGGCAAGTACAATCTTCCGCATGGCGAAGCCAATGCAATCTGCCTGCCAGTAGTGCTCAAAAAATATGGCAGGTCGATTTACAAAAAGCTCTACAAAATCGCTACGCAAATTGGCCTATGCAGCCCTGCCACTTCAAGAGAAGTAGCAAGCAAAATTTTCATCGAAAGCATTGAAATACTCAACAAAAAGATGAGCATTAGAGATAAAATACCAGAGATCAAAGGCAGAGATATCCCTGAACTTGCTGCTACCGCTGAAAAAGAGGCAAATCCGCTGTACCCAGTGCCAAAACTTTTTACAGCCAAAGAGCTTGAAAAAATATATTCCGAGGTGTCAGATGGACAATGAACAAATCTTACAGATAATCAAATCGCAAAAGGTTTATCATGAAAAGCACAAAACAAGCACTTTCAAAGAGCGCAAAAACGCTCTCAAACGCCTTTACAGAAATATACAGCTTTTGAAACAAGAGATCTTTGACGCACTGAAAACTGACCTCGGCAAAAGCGAAGTCGAAAGCTATATGACAGAAGTCGGGCTGTCACTGAATGAAATTCGCTACATGATACGGCATGGCAGAAGGTTTGCCAAAAAGAAAAGGGTGTACACACCGGTATCACAATTCCCGGCTGTGGGCTACAAACAGGCTTGCCCATACGGCAACGTGCTTGTCATCAGCCCTTGGAACTATCCTTTCATGCTTTCCATTGAACCTATTGCCGACGCAATAGCCGCTGGCAACAGCGTGATTTTAAAGCCTAGCGAATATTCGCCATCTGTTAGCGATGTGCTGAAAAAGCTTGTCGACATGACCTTTGAAAGAGGGCATGTAGACGTTGTCATCGGCGGCAAAGAGGAGTGCTCTTTCCTGCTTGACCAAGATTTTGATTACATATTCTTCACAGGCAGCACAAGAGTGGGGAAAATAGTCATGCAAAAGGCCTCAGAGCATTTTACGCCTGTGACGCTTGAGCTTGGCGGCAAATGTCCTTGCATTGTCAGCAGTGATGCCGACATTAAACTTGCAGCAAGGCGAATCGTCTTTGGTAAATTTTTGAACAGCGGACAAACCTGCGTTGCACCCGATTACATCTACTGCCACGCTTCGGTCAAAGATAAACTGCTTGCCGAGCTTGAACGCGAAATCGTGGTTCAGTACGGTGTCGACCCAGTCAGCAATGATGACTATCCGCGACTTGTCAATCAAAAGCAGTTTGATGTCATGAAAGGCTTTATCACAGAAAAGAACCTGCTTTTTGGCGGGAAATACAAACAGGACAACCTAAAAATAGAGCCGACACTCATATCATCGACCTTCGATGACGAGTCAATGCAAGACGAAATCTTTGGGCCAATTCTGCCTATCGTCACTTTCGACGAAATTGATGAGGCCATCACCAACATAAACTCACGACCAAAGCCGCTGGCATTGTACGTTTTTTCAAAGTCAAAAAAAATACAAGATAAATTTATGACTCAGTGCGATTTTGGTGGCGGCTGCATCAATGATACCATCATGCACATTGCCTTTCCTGGGCTTGGCTTTGGCGGAGTAAAACAAAGCGGCATGGGGGCATATCACGGCAAGACCGGCTTTGAAACATTCTCGCACTATAAAAGCATCCTTGACAAAAAATGCTTCCTTGACCTGCCTATGCGATACCAACCATACAGCAAATTAAAATATAAAATCATTAAAATGTTTTTGAAATAAAAATGTTTTGTGAAATAATAACAATATGCTAACACAAAATTGTAAAAAATCAATCAAAAAATAAAATGATATACAAAACAGCAGTAAATCTGCTTTAAAGGGGAAAACATGAAAAAAATAGTTTTATTGTCAAATTTAGTCCTTCTTCTTGCGCTCGTCGCGCTTGATATTGCCTACATCGTTGAAGGCACACTTCTTTTGAAATCATTTGCCAGCGCAATGTTTGTGCTTGTGGGCGCAGTAAACCTTGCGTACGCGATAAAAACCAAAGCCAAACTGCAATTCCCAATTTTGATGCTTGTAGGCCTTGTGTTTGCAATGCTTGGTGACATCATTTTGAATATTCACTTTATTGCAGGCGCAGTGCTGTTTGCAGTAGGGCATGTATTCTTTTTTGTTTCATATAGCATGCTTGAAAAATTCAACTATAAAGATCTTATTTGGGGGCTTGTGATATTCATTCCATCAATGCTTTTGATTGTGCTTGCACCAATCTTCGATTTTGGCGGAGCTTTGATGGAGGTGGTTGCAGTTCTGTACGCACTCATCATTTCATTGATGGTTGGCAAGGCATTGTCAAACTTAATCAAAAACCGCAGCCTTTTGAATATAATTATTCTCATCGGCAGCGTAATGTTTTTCCTCAGCGACCTGATGCTTCTACTGAATGTGTTTGCATCCTTGCCAGTCGTTGGAATCATCTGTCTTGCGCTTTACTATCCGGCAGAGTTTCTTCTTGGCTTTTCAATTTTTACCTTTGCAAATAAAAATCAGGCTGTTGATACAAACAAAAACAAACCTGATGAAGCAAACAAAAATATGCTTACTGAATAAAAAAAGTTTGGAATTTATCCAAACTTTTTTATATTTTAACGCTATTTAATAAAAATTTGTGCAAAAAATCAAAATTTCGGTGTAATTTCAAATTTGCTCCTCGTTTGATTGGTCTTCATTTGGTTGCTCTTTAAATATTTTCTTTCTGATTTGCCATATAAGCCAGTACCAAGTTGCGCCAATAAACACGCTGATGGCATTGAAAACAGCATCGCTCAGCTGTACGCTTCTGTTTACTGGCAAAATGAACTGCCATGTTTCAATGAACAGTCCAACAGCCAGCCCAGCCAAAAGTGACCATAGCAGTTGAAATTTTAATTTGCTTTGCTGCGCAAGCACTACAAAAAATGCACCAAGCGGAAACAACATGCAGAGATTGATCAATATATCATTTTTTTGAAGAATTGAAAAAAAGTTAATGGTCTTTGCGCACCAACGCCCATTATTGACAAACTGAATAGTGACTACATCTTTACTTATGCTGACCGTAGCGAACACGCAAACACACAGCCCGCCAACAAAAATAATTGTCATCACGCAGGTTATAATGGTCAGAACCTTGACGTTTTTTATGCACAGCATCAACACGACTGGCAAGACAATAAAGCAAAAGACCGTTAAAATAATGGCTAGGGTGGTACTTACAGAAATCATTTTCATCTCCCATTTGCAATTTATATGACAATTTTACATGCAATTTACAAATATTTCAACTAAAAAACTTTATTTTTATAAAAAAAATGATTTTTTTCGAGCAATTTGATTAATAGTTCACTTATTTTTTTTGACAAATAATTTTTTTGCCTTTTTAGGTAAAATTATCTATTTTATTTGGTTATTTTGTATAATTGTGTTATGATTAAATCATAGTATTTGCAGAGGAGTCAATGAAAAACATAACTTGTTATGAAATGCTTTTGAATAGTGTTGACTTAAAGAAAGGCAACATCATTTTTAATGAGCACAAAATTTCAGTCAAGACATTCATCAAAAACATCGATGATTTTTCTATATCACTAAAAAACTTGGGCTTTAAAAAAGGCGACGTACTGACAATCTATCTTCCAACTTGTCCGCAGGCACTTGTGGCTTTTTATGCATGCTCAAAACTGGGCATTGTTGCGAACATTGTTCACCCATTGCTGCCGCTTGACCAGCTGCGTGAAAATTTAAAGCAGACAAATTCAAAGGGCTTGATGTACTATGACATATTGATAAAAAATCACAAAGACCTTGCATCGCTGAATCAGATTCTCATCAACTGCTCAATTTCCAACTATGTCATTTGGCGCAAGCTGTTGTTTTTGATTTTTGCATTTTCAAAATGCCGTACATACAAAAAGTCTATCAAATACGCAAAGCTGATTAGGCACAACAAAAATGTTCAGCCAACCGAAATCGAGGGCAAAGGCGAAGATGTTGTCTGCACTATGCACAGCGGCGGCACAAGTGGTCAGCCAAAGATTATCGAGCTTCAAAACAACGCTCTCAATGACCTGAGCGTATCGCTTGAAAAAATGTACACTCGCAAGGTCCGCGGGGAAGGAAGCGAATACTCACTTGTCGCGCTGCCAATCTTTCACGCATACGGACTTGGCGTTTCAGTTCATACCTGCCTGACAAATCAGTACAGCTTGATTTTAGTGCCAAGCTTTAAACCTAAGCAGTTCAACAAACTCATCAAAAAGTACAATGTCACCTTCTTTGCGGGAGTGCCTGTAATGTTCAAGAAGATGATTGAGTGCAAAAACTTTGCTGGCAGACATTTGGCAAAACTCAAAGACCTTTGGTGCGGCGGTGACGTTTTGACCGAGTCTTTTGTTGAATACTTTGATACAGTTCTAAAAAAATACAACGCCTCAGCGCGACTGTTTCGCGGCTACGGACTGACAGAGGTGTCAAGCGTTTGTGCCTGCAACACCTTTGAAAATTACAGACCATACAGCTGTGGGAAGGCAATCCCTGATACAAAAATTGAAATATGGGACGATGACAATAATTTGCTCGCGCCAAACACTATTGGCGAGATTGCGGTCGGTTCGCCATCTGTGATGAGGGGCTATCTGAACGAAACAAACGGCTTTGTTCATCGTGATGGAATGAAATGGGTCAAAAGTGGCGACCTTGGCTATATGGACGAAGACGGCTTTCTTTACATTCTCGACAGACGCAAGCGCTCAATAAAAATCAATGCCATCAACATCTTCCCGTCCGAAATTGAAAACTTGGTAAAGAAGTTTGATTTTATTGATGAGGCATGTGCTGTGCCATATCACTACAACGACAAAACCTACATAAAACTGTACATCACTATCAAAGATGCAAGCACAGGCGAAGAGAAAATCAAAAGAGAAATCATCACTCTTTGCAAAAAGAACCTTATCAAATACGCCGTACCGCGCTTGATTGAGGTCTTGGATGTAATGCCAAGAACCAATTTTGGCAAAGTTGATTTCAAAAAACTTGAAATAAGGTAAGGGGGGTATAGCATGAAAAAAACTATTGTTTCAGATACAACAACATTGCAAAATTCGCAATCGGCTGAGGAAAATGTGGCAACAAAACGCATTAAAAGCATTGACAGATTTCGTGGTTTTTGCGTTTTTTGCATGCTGATTTTTCAGTTTCTCAAAAATTTCCCAAGTCTTGGCATACTGTCACGACTTGCCGAGCATTCGCTTGACAAGGGCATAGTGATTTTGCCAGGCATGACGCTTGCCGACATCATTGCGCCAGCTTTCATTTTTGCAATCGGTTTGACATTTACATTATCGTTCACAAAATGGCAAAAACTTTACGGCACAAAACATGCAATCATCCACTATGCAGAGCGTGCCCTCTCAATCATTGGTCTTGGCACATTTCTTGACATGTGCAATAAAGTCATCGACAGCATGGATGGCTACAAACTCAATGCTTTTGATTACACCGTACTTGCCTTTTCAATCATTGCAATTGTTGGGTTGATTTTGCGCCTTCTTGCATTAATACCGTCATGGAAGAAAAAGCTTTCCATTCCGGCAGAACACATATTCTATTTAGCTCTTTCCTGCCTTGGTATCATGAATATCATCATAACCACTATTGACTTTTTTGCCATAGCAAACGACTTTAATGCGTTCAAGTACAACTATTGGGTGACATTGCAGGGGATTGGCTTTGCCATACTTGTCGCATTCCCGTTTGTAAAATCAAAATGGTGGGTGAAACTGATTGGGGCAATGACAATCTTTGTTGCTTTCACTGTTTTTCATCAAATTGACAACAACAAAGCATGGCTTGACGTCATCGTTCATGGCGGAACAATCGGCGGCTTCGGTTGGGGCGCAATGCTGATTTTTGACATGATGATTGCTGACTTTTATTTCATGAAGCGCAAAGACATAGCGTTTACTCTTTCGGCTGTGTTCTGCGCACTTGGCGTCTTCTTGACCCAGTGGCTGGGCGTAATCAACCTCGGCAGCTGCTCGCCAACATTTATCTTGGTCGGTGTAGGGCTGAGCGGAGTAATATTCTTCCTTTTTGATATTGTTGATAAATACATCACATGGAAGTTTGAGTTTCTCGTTTGGTGGGGCAAAAACCCAATAATAATGTTTTTGGTTGAATTCTTTGTAATTGGCGTATACACATCATTTATGCCAGAGAGCGCGCTTGCTGGCGCAAGCTGGGCTCTTGCAGCAATACAAGGCATTATTGCAGTTGTGCTTTTGACTGCAATTGCATATCTTCTCGCACGGAAGAAAAAATCAATAAGTCTTTAAAAGGAGGAACAAATGAAAAAAGACAAAAAGCAAACGGCCGCAACTCAGTCAAAAAGCGATGGTGTAATTCAGACCGCGCAAAACGAATCTGAAATCGCTGTTATTGACGAAAGCGCGGCTCAGACAGAGCAGGCTCAGCCTGCACAAGAAGCAGCAGCAGCTGAAAAAATACAAAAGAAGGAGCGAATAAAAACAGCAGACACAAAAGATAAAGATGTTGTTCAAATGCCAGCGAAAAAGGAACGTATTCTTTCAATTGACCGTTTCCGCGGCATTTGCATGTTTTTGATGGTTTGCTCATTCATACTTCCGCTGTTTTCATGCTTTGACTTTCTTGCACCAGTTGTAGAGCATGGTGCTGATGGCTTTCAAATTTTGCCAGGCGTATCTTTTGCCGACCTGTTTGCAGCAATGTTCATCTTTGTTATAGGTCTGACAATGGTGCGCAGCTTTAAATCACGCGAACAAAAGTTCGGCACTCGTATGTCCTTTTGGCAACTTGCAACAAGATTTCTCGCACTGATTGGTATCGGTATACTGATAAATGGCTTTTCTGATGGTTGGGCAAAGGTGTTTGATGGCGGCAAAACTTTCGCTCAGCTTGATACCAACGCCAAAGTTTTTGGCATAATGCTTTGGATTGCAATCGCGCTTTTGATTGTGATGATCATCTCACTGTTCGTGAAAAATGAAAAATTCAAAAAGATCGCATCAGCAATGCTCAGATATTTCTTGGCCATTGCAGGTGTACTTGCAATTTATTTCATTCTTGTCAGTACTGGCGAAAAGATCACAGCGCCAGCAGACGGCACGCGCTATGGCAGTTGGCTGTGGGATACTCTTCAAAATATTGGACTTGCAGGATTGATTGCGCTGCCTTTTGTCAAGTTTGATAAGTGGGGCAGACTGACTATCGCGTCAATCATATTAGTAGTCATGACCGTTTTGATGCAAAATGGACTTTTCCCACTTGCAAAAAGCATTCTTGAAGGCGGTATATTTGGTGGTTTTAGCTGGGCTTGCATACTTCTTCTTGGCTCTGTATTTGCTGAGCTCAAAGATGACAAACGATATTGGGTGTTTTCATCTCTGATGCTGCTGATTTCAGTAGTCTTGATTGTTTCCTTTGATTTCATTGCTGCAAAGCGTGGCTGCACACCTGTGTATGCACTTTTCTGCGCAAGCATTTCTTCAATGGTTTGGGGCGGACTGAATATGCTCAACAACTGGCAACCAAAATTCAGCTTTTTCGCAATCTGGGGCAGCAATGCGATTTTGACCTATGTTACAACTATCATTTTGTCGATGCTGCTTGACTTTATTGGCGTAGCATCCGTGCATGCAGCGGCTGCGGTATTCATTTGGTTGGCTATCATGGCGCTATTCACCGTTGTGAACTGGCTGCTTCGCAGAAAAAATCACTACATCAGAATTTAATATTATTTTGTGAAAATAAAAAGAGTTGTATCTTGGAGCAGACTCCTATAAATACAACTCTTTTTTTGTTTTTTAATAGTTAATTGTACTAAATTACATTTCGTTTTCAATGCCATTAATTGCTTCGCGTTTTTTGTTGTG
>CAMLUY010000028.1 GCA_946487985.1 uncultured Clostridia bacterium | reverse complement strand
CAAAAAAGCAGGGATTGACAGCTATAAGTTCGTCAAAGAATTGAAACTTGATGGTCAATATGAACCAGGACAGGAAATCAAAGCTGACATCTTCGCAGAGGGCGACAAGGTTGACGTTACTGGCACAACTCGTGGTCGCGGCTTTACCGGCGTAATCCAGAGATGGAATCAGCACAGACTGAAAATGACACACGGTACTGGTCCTGTTCACAGAGAAGTCGGCTCTATGGGCGCAAACAGCACACCATCACGTGTTTTCAAAAACAAGCACATGCCTGGCCACTACGGCGTTGAGCGTGTGACAATCCAAAACCTCGAAATCGTCAAGGTCGACAGTGAGAGAAACATTCTTCTCGTCAAAGGCTGCATACCTGGACCAAAAGGCTCGATCATCACAATCCGTGAAGCGGTTAAGAGGAGCTAAAGGAGAAAGATATGGCAAAAGTTAAAGTTTTCAATATGAAAGCCGAAGAAGTTGGCTCAATCAACCTCAATGACGAGCTTTTCGCAGTTGAGTACAATGAACCTCTTATCCATGAGGTAGTCGTTGCATACAATGCAAATCAAAGACAGGGCAACAAATCGGCACTCACAAGAAGTGAAGTTCGCGGCCATGCAAAGAAGCCTTGGCGTCAAAAGGGTACAGGCAGAGCAAGACAAGGCTCTACAAAAGGCCCACAATGGACAGGCGGCGGCGTAGTGTTCGCACCAAAGCCACGCGACTTTTCAAAGAAAGTCAACAAGCAGAAGAAGAGATACGCTCTTCTTTCAGCACTCAGCACCAAAATCAAGCAGGACGAAGTTACTGTTGTTGACAAGTTCGCGTTTGACGAAGCAAAGACAAAAAATGCACAGGCATTCCTTGACGCATTCAAATTCAAGGGCAGCGTGCTTGTTGTGAATGACATCAACGACAAAAACATCAAATTGTCAGTTGCAAACATTCCAAGCCTGAGCATTGAAGAAGCTGACAACCTCAATGCATATGAAGTTGTTGCAAACAAAAATATCGTATTGACTCAATCAGCAATCAAACAAATAGAGGAGGCGTACGCAGAATAATGGAAGCTGAAAAAATCATCATCAGACCTCTTCTCACCGAGAAGAGCTATGCTGGTATTGCAAACAAGGTGTACTCCTTCGTTGTTGCAAAAGATGCTGGCAAAGTTGAAATCAAAAAAGCAGTTGAGCAGCTTTTCGATGTCAAAGTTGACAAGGTTAACACAAGCATCGTTAAGGGCCACAAAAAGACTCAAAACACAAAGGGCGGAAGAACAGTTGGCAGAACAAGCGACTACAAAAAAGCAGTCGTTACCCTCAAAGAGGATTCAAAGTCAATCGCCTTCTTCGACAGCCTGTCATAATAGGAGGAAGGAAAAATCATGGCAATCAAAACACATAGACCTACTTCAGCCGGAAGAAGATTTTACACAACCTCTTCCTATGAAGAAATTACAAAGTTCGAGCCTGAAAAGTCTTTGCTTGAAAAGAAAGACAAAAATGCAGGCAGAAACGCGCAGGGCAAGGTTACTGTTCGTCACCAGGGCGGCGGCAACAGACAAAAATACCGCGTAATCGACTTCAAAAGAAACAAAGACAACATTCCTGCAAAGGTTGTTGGTATCGAGTATGACCCAAACAGAACTGCATACATCGCGCTGCTTTCATACGCTGATGGCGAAAAGAGATACATCATCGCGCCTGTCGGCTTGAAAGATGGCGACGTTGTAATGAGTGGTGAAGACGTTGAAATCAAGGTTGGCAACTCGCTTCCACTTGCACGCATTCCTGTTGGTTCACTTATTCACAACATTGAGCTTCAACCAAAGAAAGGCGGCCAAATGGCACGCAGTGCTGGCAGTGAAGTTCAACTGATGGCAAAAGAAGGCAAATACGCAACTCTTCGTCTGCCTTCTGGCGAGATGAGAAAGGTTCTTCTCACCTGCCGCGCAACTATCGGAACTGTTGGTAACATCGACCATGAGCTTGTATCGCTTGGCAAAGCTGGGCGTCACAGACATATGGGCGTACGTCCTGCTGTTCGAGGCGTTGCAATGAACCCTAATGACCACAAGCATGGTGGTGGTGAAGGCAAGTCGCCTGTGGGTATGGCTTCACCTGTTACTCCTTGGAACAAACCTGCTCTTGGTTACAAGACAAGAAAGAGAAAGAATAAATCTAACCGCTTGATGGTTAAGAGAGTTAATTAGGAGAGAAAACTATGAGCAAATCATCAATGAAAAAGCCTTATGTTCATCCAAGCCTTGTAAAAAAAGTGGCAGAGATGCAGACAAGTGGGGTAAAACGACCAATCAAGACATGGTCACGTTCATCAACAATCTATCCTGATTTCGTAGGATTTACATTCGCAGTGCACAATGGTAAAAAGCATGTCCCTGTATACTGCACTGCTGATATGGTAGGTCACAAGCTTGGCGAATTTGCGCCAACACGAACCTACAAGGGACACACTAAAAAGTCGGCAACCGTTGCGAAAGCAGGCAAATAAGAGGTAAGGTATGGCTACAAGAATAAGACAAAAAGCTGAAAAGCGTAACGCAAAAGAAAAGAAAGCTTTTGCAGTTGCAAAATATGTACGCATGAGTCCATCAAAAATCACATACATTCTTGACCTTGTTCGTGGCAAGAAGGCGCAAGACGCTGTTGCAATCCTTGAAAATATGCCTGACAAGGGCGCTTTGGAAAGCTTGAAAGTACTCAAAAGCGCTATTGCCAATGCAGAAAACAATATGGGAAAGAATGTTGACAGCTTGATTGTGAAAGAGGCTTATGCAACCTCAGGACCAATGTTCAAGCGCATGTCTGCAAGAGCGAAAGGCTCGGGCAACGTAATACTCAAAAAGACTTCACATATCACAATTGTGCTTGATGAAGTGGTAGGAGGCTAAGAATGGGACAAAAAGTTAGTCCAATCGGACTGAGAATTGGCATCAATAAAGATTGGAATTCAACATGGTATGCAGATAAAAAGACTTTTGCTGCAAACATCAAAGAAGACCAAGATGTAAAAAACTTTATCATCAACAAATACAAAGCATGCTCAATTTCAAGGGTTACTATTGAAAGAACTGAGGGCAAGCTTGTTGTAAACATCTTTACCGCAAAGCCTGGCATGATCATTGGCACAAAAGGCGCTGGTATTGAAGTAATCAAAAAGGAAATCTCAAAACTCATCAGACCTGTAAAACTTTTGGTTGTAAACGTGAAAGAAATCAAACGTCCTGACCTTGATGCTCAGCTTGTTGCAGAAAGTATTGCTCTTCAACTTGAAAAGCGTGTTGCAGCAAAGCGTGCGCTCAAACAGGCTATTGAAAGGGTTATGAAGGCGGGAGCAAAGGGCTGCAAAGTTCAAGTGAGCGGCGTGCTTGCAAAAGCAAACGAAAAAGCTCAAACAGAAAAGCAGTTCCGCGGCTCAGTTCCACTTCACACACTCCGCGCGGACATCGACTATGGCGAAGCAGCAGCCTATACACTGATTGGTAAGATTGGTGTAAAGTGCTGGATCTACAAAGGAGAAATCCTTGGCAAGAAGTCGTCTGATGCAAAAGGAGGACAAGAGTAATGTTAATGCCTAAAAGAGTAAAAAGAAGAAAGGTACATCGTGGCAGAATGACAGGCAAGGCAACTCGTGGTAACGAGCTCGCATACGGCTCATACGGCATCATTGCAACCGAGCCATGCTGGATCAAGTCAAACCAAATCGAAGCTGCACGTGTTGCGCTCACACGCTACACTCGTCGTGACGGTAAGGTTTGGATTAAGATTTTCCCAGACAAGCCTGTAACAAAAAAGCCTGCTGATACTCGTATGGGTTCAGGTAAAGGTTCGCCAGAATTTTGGGTAGCAGTTGTCAAACCTGGCAGAGTGCTGTTTGAAATCGAAGGCGTAAGCGAAGACGTCGCAAAAGAAGCGCTTCGTCTTGCTGGACACAAACTGCCATGCAAAGTGAAATTTATCAAGAAAGATGATACTACAAAAGGAGCTGTGGAAGATGAAAATTAGTGAAATCAAATATCTGTCAGTTGCCGAACTTAATGCGAAACTGAAAGAGCTCAACAGTGAACTGTTCAATCTTCGTTTTTCACATGCAACAAGGTCACTTGCAAACCCAATGGCACTGCACAATGTAAAAAAAGATATTGCAAGAGTAAAGACAGTACTTCGCGAGAAGGAACTGCAAGAAAAGGGAGGAAACGATGGAAACAATTAGACATGACAGACAAACTCGCGTTGGCGAAGTAGTTTCGGCTGGTAAAATGGACAAAACCGTTGTAGTTAAAGTCGTTTCAAGAGTTAAAGACCCTATCTACAAAAAAGTCGTACAAAGATCAAAAAAGATCAAAGCTCATGATGAAAACAACATTTGCGGCATTGGCGACACTGTTCGCATAATGGAAACACGACCACTGAGTCGCGACAAGCATTTCCGCGTTGTTGAAATCGTCGAGAAGGCTAAGTAAGGAGGAGAAAAACTATGATTCAACCTCAAACAAGATTGAAAGTTGCAGACAACACAGGTGCAAAAGAAATCATGTGCATCAGAGTACTTGGCGGTTCTTTCAGACGCAGCGGCAACATCGGTGATGTTATTGTTGCATCTGTAAAAAAGGCTATTCCTGGTGGCAGCGTGAAAAAAGGCGATGTTGTAAAAGCTGTAATTGTACGCTCCTCTAAGGGATTGCGTCGTCCTGATGGCAGCCACATTCGTTTTGATGACAATGCTGCTGTAATCATCGACAACCAAAAGCAGCCAAAAGGCACACGTGTGTTTGGGCCTATCGCAAGAGAGCTTCGTGACAAGGGCTATATGAAAATCATTTCCCTTGCACCAGACGTACTATAAAAGGAGCGCACTATGAAGATGACAGTAAAAACAGGCGATAACGTACTTGTTATCGCAGGCAAAGACAAGGGAAAGAGTGGCAAAGTCAGTGCTGTAAATGCCAAAGAAGGCACAGTACTTGTTGAAAACATCAACATTGTGACAAAGCACCAAAAAGCCAGAACTCAAAACGAAAAAAGCGGCATTTTCAAAAGGCCAGCTCCAATCGATGCATCAAACGTAATGGTTATTTGCCCAGTTTGCAACAAGGCAACTCGTATTGCTCATGCTGAAATTGATGGCAAAAAAGTTCGTTCATGCAAAAAGTGCGGCGCGTCACTTGACAAAGAGTTTGTAAAGCAGACTAAAAAGGACGCAAAAAAGGCAATCAAGGCATCAGAGCTGAAAGGCGCAAACCTTAAAGCTGTTGCAGAAGAAAAACCTGCAAAAACCGCTGCAAAGTCTACAACAAAAGCAGCAGAGAAAAAGCCGGCAACAAAGACTGCAACAAAAACAACCGCTGCAAAGTCAACCTCAAAGACAACAGCAGCAAAAACAACAACCAAAAAGTCGACAACAGAAAAGAAAGAAGCGGAATAAGAGGTAAAAAATGGCAAAAGAACAAAACAGAATTTTAGCAATGTACAAAACAGAAGTTGTTCCAGCTCTTATCAAAGAATTTGGCTATAAAAACATCAACGAGGTTCCAAAGCTTGAAAAAATCGTGCTCAACATGGGACTTGGCGAAGTTAAAGGCAATTCAAAAAGCTTCAACATCGCTGTTGACGAACTTGCAGCTATCAGCGGCCAAAAACCGGTGGTAACAATCGCAAAAAAATCAATATCAAACTTTGCACTTCGTGAAGGACAAAAGATTGGCGCAAAGGTTACACTTCGCGGCGATCGCATGTATGAGTTCTTTGACAGACTCACAGCCATTGCTCTTCCAAAGGTGCGAGATTTCAGAGGAATTTCTGACAAGTCATTTGATGGCAGAGGAAACTACTCAATGGGCATCAAGGAACAGTTGATTTTCCCAGAAATCGTCTATGAAAAAGTCGAAAAAATCAGAGGTTTTGACATTACTTTTGTCACAACTGCAAAAACTGATGAAGAGGCAAAAGCTCTCTTGAAGGCACTCGGACTGCCTTTCGCAAAATAGGAGATATCATGGCAAAGAAAGCATTAGTTGAAAAACAGAAAAGAACTCAAAAGTACAAAACCCGCGAATATACAAGATGTTCACTTTGCGGCAGACCACACGCAGTGCTGAAAAAATACGGCATTTGCAGAGTTTGTTTCAGAGAGCTTGCAAACAAGGGTGAAATCCCTGGTGTTCGCAAGTCAAGCTGGTAAGAGGAGGAAATTATGTTAATTACAGACCCAATTGCAGATATGCTTACTCGCATTCGCAACGCAACAATGGTTAAGCATGAAGACGTCAGCATTCCTGCATCAAATGAAAAACGTGCAATAGCAAAAATCCTTCTTGAAGAAGGCTACATCACATCATTTGAAGAGTATGAAGATGGCGGACACAAAAACCTTCGCATCACACTCAAATATGATGAAACTGGCGACAGCGTAATACAAGGTTTGAAAAGAATTTCAAAACCAGGTCTTCGCATTTATGCTCAAAAAGACAAGTTGCCAAAGGTTATCAGCGGGCTTGGCATTGCAATCATATCTACAAACAAAGGCATTATTACCGATAAAGAAGCAAGAAAGCTTGGCGTAGGCGGCGAAGTGCTCGCCTATGTATGGTAGGAGGTTGTCATGTCACGTATAGGAAAAGAACTCATCGTTATGCCTGCGGGCGTAAGCGCAAAATTTGAAAATGGCACACTGACTGTGACAGGCCCAAAAGGCAGCCTTACACAAGAAGTTGACAGCGTCATCAAAGTAAATATTGACGGGCAAAACCTTTCATTAGAAATCGCAAAAGAAACTCCTGAATCAAACGCAAAGCACGGCCTTTACAGAGCGCTTGCACACAACATGGTTGTTGGCGTTCATGATGGTTTCTCAAAAAGCCTTCAAATTTCAGGTGTAGGTTACAAAGCCAGTGTCAGTGGCAATAAACTTGTGATGAACCTTGGTTTCAGCCACAATGTTGAAGTTGAAGTGCCAAGCGACATCAAAGTTACATGTCCATCTGCAACAGATATCACAGTCAGCGGTATCGACAAACAGAAAGTTGGGCAGTTTGCATCAAAAATCCGCGACATCAGACCAGTCGAGCCATATCACGGCTATGGCGTAAAATATGCTGATGAAGTGGTAATTCGAAAAGTCGGAAAAACAGCCGGTAAAGGTAAGAAATAGGAGAAACTCACATGATAAACAAAACTGACAAAAATACAGAGAGAGTTGTTCGTCACAAGAGAGTACGCAGCAAGGTTTCAGGCACAAGCGAAAGACCACGTCTTTGCGTGTACAGATCACTTGGTCAAATCTATGCTCAAATCATTGACGACACAAAGGGAGTTACTCTTGCATCTGCATCTACCCTTGACAAAGATGTGAAAGCGGCTTGTCAGGGTAAAACAAAAACAGAGCAGGCAAAAATTGTTGGTCAAACAATCGCTGCTCGTGCTCTTGAAAAGAAAATTTCAGAAGTAGTTTTTGACAGAGGCGGTTACATCTACATCGGTCGTGTTCAGGCTTTGGCTGACGGTGCCAGAGAAGCTGGACTTAAATTTTAGGAGGAAATCATGGCAGAAAACGAGCAAATCAATACAGAAGTTACCGCAGAAGTTCCTGCAACTGAAAATACTTCGGCTTCAAAAGGCAAAAGAAACAATTTTTCTGGAAAAAGAAAGGACGATCGCGCTCAGAAAGGTGACCGTAATGCACGCCATGAACAAAGCGAATTTGACAAACGCGTTGTTTCAGTTCGTCGCGTAACAAAGGTTGTCAAAGGCGGACGTACTTTGAGATTTTCAGCGCTGGTCGTTGTTGGCGACGGCAAGGGCAGAGTTGGACTTGGCATTGGCAAAAGCAAGGAAGTCAGCTCGGCTATTGAAAAGGCAACAACAATCGCAAAGAAAAACATGAAAAACATTCCAATCGTAAACGGAACAATTCCACACGAAACTATCGGAAAGTTTTCGGCAACAAGCATCTTGTTGTTGCCAGCTCCTGAAGGTACAGGAGTTATTTCTGGCGGATCAGCTCGTGCGGTAATCGAACTTGCAGGTATCAAGAACATCGTTACCAAAAGGCATGGTTCGTCAAACAAAATCAACTGCGTAAAAGCAACAATGGCAGGCCTTCTTAACTTGAAAACCAAGGAAGAAATCGCTCGTCGTCGTGGCAAGGCAGTTGAAGAGATATAGGAGGGCAGTATGGCAGAGAAAATGCTTAAAGTTACCTGGGTAAAAAGCTGCATTGGCTACAATGCAAAACAGGCTCTCATAATCGAGGCGCTTGGCTTTAAAAAGCTCAACCAGACCAGAATGCTCCCAGACAATGCTTCCATTCGTGGCAGCCTTCATCATGTGGCTCACCTCGTAAAAGTGGAAGAGGTAAAATAGGAGGCGACACATGGAACTTGAAAATTTGAAACCAGCTGCTGGCGCTACCACAAAGAAAGTTCGCGTGGGCAGAGGCATCGGCAGTGGAATTGGTAAAACAAGTGGCAAAGGCCACAAAGGTCAGAACGCTCGCAGTGGCGGTGGTGTTCGCCCTGGATTTGAGGGTGGCAACATTCCTATGATCAGAAAGCTGCCAATTCGCGGCTTCAACAACAAGAACTTCTCAAAGAGATATGCTTGTGTGAACGTTGGCGATTTGGAAGCGTTTGAAGCGAACGCTGTCATTGACCAAGACCTTCTTTATGCAACAAGATTTATTGGCAAGCGTTCAGAATACGGCTTGAAAATCCTTGGTGATGGGCAGTTGACAAAGCCTCTCACAGTAAAGGCAAACAAAGTCACAAAACAAGCTCGTGAAAAAATAGAAAAAGCCGGCGGCAAAAT
Organism: uncultured Clostridia bacterium; assembly: GCA_946487985.1. GTDB lineage: Bacteria > Bacillota > Clostridia > Christensenellales > UBA1242 > Caccovivens. The sequence continues at coordinate 1,239 of CAMLUY010000028.1, read as the reverse complement.
TGAGGAGTTGTAATGTTTAAGACGATCATCGACGCATTTAAGGTGAAAGAAATAAGGAAAAAGATTTTTATCACGCTCCTTCTTCTTTTGGTGTATAGAATAGGTTGCTGGATACCTTGTGTTGGCTTCAACCCAGAGTTTATTTTGGGTGACAGCGAAACATCATTTGGCTTCTTTGAACTTATGAATATGATCAGCGGTAGCGCTCTGGCAAACTGCTCGGTGCTTGCGCTTGGCGTGTCGCCATACATTACAGCAAGCATTGTCATTCAGCTTTTGACAGTTGCAATACCATCACTTGAAAGACTGTCAAAAAGTGGCGAAGACGGCAGACGTAAAATCAGTCTTTACACTCGTATTGCGGCACTCGTCTTGGCAATAGCGCAGGCTGTCGGTATCGTGGTTGCATATTCAGGACAGGCACTTGATCCAAACCTTACTGGTTCAATGCCAGAATGGCTGGTTGGCTGCGGCGTAGTGCTCATCTTGGTTGCAGGTGCAATGTTCACCGTTTGGCTTGGCGAAAGAATCACAGACCTTGGTATCGGCAATGGTACAAGCCTTCTGATTTTCGTGGGAATTCTCTCAACAGCTGGCTCAAACATTGGCAAAATTTTAAGTGCGGTTTTCGCAGGTGAGTTGACATACCTTTGGTATTTGGCAATCTTCCTTGTTGCAATCGTAGGCATCTTCGCCTTCATTGTATTCATGGACGGCGGCGAAAGACGGGTTCAGGTTCAGTATGCAAAGCAAATCAAAGGTCGCAAGATGTTTGGTGGGCAAAGCAACTATATTCCTGTAAAGGTCAACGCGACTGGCGTAATGCCTATCATCTTCGCAAGCGCGCTGATCACATTCCCTCAGCTTTTGATATCAATTTTCTGGCCAGATGTTACTTGGTATAGCGACTGGCTGGGTACAAACTCATGGCTGTACATTGTATTGACCGCAATTCTAATTCTTGTGTTTGCATTCTTCTACTCAAAGATTTCCTTTGACCCAGATGATATCAGCAAACGAATTCAGCAGCAGGGTGGATTTATCCCTGGAATAAGAGCGGGCAAACCGACAGCAGAACACCTAGGCAAAATTTCTTCAAGAATAACACTTTTCGGGGCAATTTTGCTGGCTATTCTTGCGCTGGTACCATCAATCGCATTCAAACTTATTGGTGACTTTGCTCCTGCATCGGCTATTGAAGGCGTTGCAGCGGCAAGCGTGCTGATCAATGCGTTCAGT
>CAMLUY010000027.1 GCA_946487985.1 uncultured Clostridia bacterium | reverse complement strand
TTTGCTAATTTTTTTTGCCGTTTTTTTGGCGTCAAGATCGGCTTCAGCTTGGCTGTTGCGCATGTAAAATGGAGTGAGATTTTTTGCAGAAATCATCTTGCCTTCTGCCTGCTTTTGCTTTGCAAGCATCAACAAGTCCTCAGGTGTTGGCGTGACTGTGATGTCACTGATTTGCTCCTCCGCGTATGACACAATAGGTGTGTCAAGGTCGTTCAGTTCTTGCAAAGTGCAAATCTGCGGCTCTAAGATTGACAATGCGTCTTTGTTGAATTTTTGGACAAAATACATTCCGCTCAGCCCATTAATGGCGCAGTAAAAGTCCGATGATGGGTTTGATTTTTTAAAAGCGCAGGCAAGAAGCTCAAAGCTGTAAATGGGCACAACAGGTTTGTCAATGCCGCTGCAAAAGCCTTTGATGAGGGCTATACCTATTCTGATGCCAGTGAATGAGCCCGGGCCTATAATGACAGCAAAGCTGTCGTTGTCTTTAATTGACAAGCCTAATTCATCAAGCATTTTGTCTATATTAAAAAGCAGGTTTTCAGAATGCTTGCAGCTTGAATCCATTGACAGCAATTTCTTTTTGCCCTGAATTTCAACTGCAATCAGGGCTTCTTTTTGTGAGGTTGAAATAGCTATCATATTTGACTTCCTACTGTGATTTTTCGTTGGGTATCCGAAATTTTATCAATCGAGATATTGATATGCGGGCAGGTAATCAGTCCCTCGACGCGCTCTGGCCATTCGACCAGAACCACTCCGTCAAGGGTTTTCAGGTCGAAATATTCATTGAAGCCCAGCTCTTCGGCTTCATCTTTGGATGCAAGCCTGTACATATCAAAATGATACACTGGCAAACGGCCGTCAGAATACACGTTGAGCAGTGTGAAAGTTGGGCTGGTGACAAGGCTTGGGCTGCCCATACCTTTTGTGAAGCCTTTGACAAAGTGGGTCTTGCCTGCGCCCAGGTCGCCTGTCAATGTAAAAACTACGCCTTTACCAACCGTTGCAGCCAATTTTTCGCCAACTGCCATGGTTTCAGCATCTGAATTTGTAATTACTGAAAAGATTTCTTGCATGATTATTCCTTTTTTCTTGATGGCTTAATTATATATCGATTATACACCAAAATCGCCGTTATGGCAAACAAAACGCCAACAAAAATCCCTGCTATTGTGTCGGTAAGATAATGTACGCCAAGTACCATTCGTGAAAAGGCAATAAGGCAGGTAAAAAGGATGCAGCATGTTGTACAAAGCGCTTTGGTTGAAATGCGTTTGGTCATTTTGTAGCAAAGAAAGCAAACAAAAGTGGCAAAAAATGCCGCGCTCATGCTGTGACCTGAGGGCATGCTGAAACCACTTTCCTGGCCATAGTTGATGATGTCACTGTCTACGTCAAATGGGCGCTGTCTTGCAATAAGCATTTTCAGGGCAAAGTTTGCCACAGACGCAATAGCGAAGGCGACTGCAAAAACATAGCTAAGTTTGCGCTTTTTGACAAAAAGAATGCAAAAAACGATGGCAAAGCCAAGCAAGCTGCCAAAAAGAGTTATTGCCTGAAAGAAGTTTATCCAGTTAGGGCTGGCGTTTGCCTGTAAGAATTTTATTATTTTGAGTTCAAAGTCCATACAGGTATATTGTAACAAAATACAACAAAAAAAACAACAGAAATGCATTTTCTGTTATTTTTTTTACCAATTTATTTATTTTAGTTTTTTGCTGATAGTGAAACCGTCTTCGATATCGAATATCTGTGTTTGAAAGTCACTATCAGATTGAAGCCTTTTGAGAAATTTTCTTAGGTTTACTACCATTGACCTATGCTTGTGAGGAATTGTGCCATCACTTTTTACCATACCGTGCAAGAACACATTATCTGCAAAAAGAATTCCGCCTCTGCGCAAAAGTGTTTTTAAATCGTCATAATAGTGTTCATACTGCCCTTTTGGCCCATCAAGAAAGATAAAGTCGAAGCGCTCGCCTTGCACTGTGAGGGCTTTCAGCTCTTGGGCAGCATCGCCTGTGATGAGGCGAACTCGGTGAGAGAGATTAAGTTTATTGAAGTTTTGAGCCGCTTGTGTGGCGCGTACAGGGTCTTTCTCGATCGTTGTGACAAAAGCGTCACAGGACAAAAGCATACAGCTTGCTGAGTAGCCTGTTGCTGTGCCTATTTCAAGGATGTTTGAGGCATTTTTACAGGCCTGCGTGAGCGATTGCAAGGTTTTTTCACGTATGATTGGGATATAGTTTTCGCCAGCATGACCTCTGATTTCATCTAAGATGGCGGTTGTTTTTTCAGAAAGATTTTCCATAGTATTTTCTCGCCTTGATTAGTCAAGCGAAACAATGGTCAGTATCATTGGGCGACGTTTGCAGCGTCTGAAAATGAAGTTTGAAATGTTCCTGCGGAGCGATGAACGAATCACCGATGGCTCTACGCCGCGAAGATCTGTCTCTTTAAGAGATGCAATGATGCAAGCCTTTGCGTCTTGAACAAAGCTTTCCTGCTCATCTGCATACACTACACCGCGGGTAATTATGAATGGCTCGCCTGTGACCTCGCCAGCAACGTTGTTTATGTTTACGCACACAACGCATATACCGTCTTCGGCAAGCTGTTTTCTTTCGCGCAATACGTTTGAGTCCATGTCGCCTATGCCCATGCCATCAACAAGGCGCTGGCCGGCTTTGATGAAGCCTGCTTCGCGAATTGAGTTTGGCCCGAGTTCAACTTGCATGCCTATGCTTGGCAACAGAATGTTTCGCTCCTCAGTGCCAAGAGTCATTGCAAGCTCTTTATGTGTTTTCAAGTGGCGATATTCACCGTGAATTGGAATAAAGAACTTTGGTTTTACCAGGCTGTGCATGAGCTTCAACTCTTCCTGACAAGCGTGACCTGAGGTGTGCACGTCGGCAAGTTCGTCATAGATTACGTCAGCGCCAAGTTTGTAAAGCGCGTTGATTACGTTGTATACATTCTTTTCATTGCCAGGAATTGGTGATGCAGAAAGGATTACAAGGTCGTTCGGTCTGATTTTTACGCTTTTAAACTCACCTGCCGCCATACGTGTCAGTGCGCTCATTGGCTCGCCCTGGCTGCCAGTTGTCATGATAAGGACTTCCTTGTCGTCAAGCTTGTCAACTTTTTCAATATCGACAATGTTTTCGCGATTGAATTTTAACTCACCTATTTTCATGGCGACTTCGCTGACATTGATCATGCTGCGACCAGTGAAAGCAATCTTTCTGTTGTATTTTTCTGCGATGTCCATAATCTGCTGCATACGGTGAATGTTTGATGCAAAAGTTGCGACTATGATACGATTGTTTGCATGATTTTTGATTATTTCATCAAGAGCACGGCCTACTGACTTTTCGCTCATTGAATAGCCTTTTCTGCAAACGTTTGTGCTTTCACACAGAAGCAGAGCCACACCCTTGCGGCCTATTTCGCCAAGTCGTGGCAGGTCTGTCATTACGCCATCGATTGGCTCGTAGTCAATTTTAAAGTCGCCTGTATGAACGATTGTGCCCACTGGGGTTGTGATTGCAAGAGCAAGGCTGCCCGCTATTGAATGGCTGACCTTGATAAATTCGATTGAGAAGGATCCAAGTTTCAATACATTCTTAGGTTTTACCGAGATTGCCTTGTATTTGGTCTTTGGGTGCTCTTTCATTTTATTTTCAACAAGTGCAAGAGTGAGGCGAGAGCCGTACACTGGCACGTTGATTTGCTGCAACAAAAATGGAACCGCTCCGATGTGGTCTTCGTGACCATGGGTAAGAAGAAGCGCCTTGATTTTGTTTTTGTTTTCGATAAGATATGTCATATCTGGAATGACGATGTCAACGCCTGGCAAGTCCTCGTCTGGGAATGTGAGACCGGCATCGACAATAATGATTTCATCACCATATTCAAGCGCGGTCATATTTTTGCCGATTTCGCCAACACCGCCCAGAAAGGTGACTTTGAGTTTGTCGTTTTTCATGTTTATCTCCTTTTATATTTTATTTATTTTTAATCGTTTAGTTATTTGTTTTTCGCATCTTTGGATTTAGCGGCTTACAAAAAGGCTGTATTGCTTTTTACAAGCATTATCGCCACAAAAGCAAGCATGCAAAATATAAGCATAACGTTGATGCAGCAAAAAATAGGTCATTATTAAAATGAGTTGATGTTGTTTTTCTTTTGATTTTGCAGCTAGATTATATATTTTGCATCTTCGATGCGATCTACCTCTTCAAGGCGCTTTGGCGTAATGATTGTGTCTGCGTCTGCGTAAAAGCGCATGCCTTGGCTGGAAAAGAACATGACCATCTCAAAAATATGAAAGAGTGGCGAGATGATTGGCAGAATGATTATGATAGCATAAAGGCCAAGCACAACTGACAGTACAAGTGCCAACAGGAAAATGATGAAGGCATTTGAAAACACACGTGCGCCGCGTCGCAGAACAGCGCGCATGCCTATGGCGTATGACTTGAAAATATTTTGATTGTAAACCACTTGTGCAGGAGCCCAACCAGCATTGAATGTTTCTTTGAAAGCCATGAGAAGTGCTGGCACAATGACTATTGCAAGAGGCATGATGTAATCAAAGGCATCGTTCTGAATTCTTGTCAGCCCCCAAAGTGAAAGAGCAATCAGCGCATTGAAAGGTATCGAGTAGAAAAGTTTTGTAATAGAATAGACAAGTGATGTGCGCAGTGTTTTGAGATAAGTCCCAGTAAAGCTTTGTTTTTGGCATGATGACATATAGCCGTACATCATTTCGCAAATGACAATTTTGCCTGTATTAAGAAGCAGAGGAAGCACAATGAAAAGTATCAAAACGAAATATATTCCTATGCCCACATTGATGAAAACCGCTTGCATAAAAATGATGATAAAATCTACCACCGCGGTCAGGCCATCAGCTAGTTTTGAGCCATAAAGCGTGCCTGACTCCACCATTTGATTCAATGTTGAATCGGTAAACGCTGTGTCAAATGCTCTGGCAAAATAGTCGAAAAACACGCACAAAAGTGCTGCGCACAAAGCAAAAGACAAAATATGAAAAACAAGCAGTTTCCATACTTTATCAAAATTTGAGCACAATAGTTTTACCGAGTTTTTAAACATCATATATTTATTTCCAAAACTTAACTATGGAATAATTATACTATAAATATATCTGTTTTGCAAGAAAATATTAGCATTATTATGGTTTTTTATCGATTTTTACCACTTTAATTTGGGTAATTAGTTGATTGAAAGAATTTTGTATACTATTTCGCCGCCTTCGGTTTTTACCTTGACCTTATCGCCCTTTTGGTGACCCATGAGAGCTGAGCCGACTGGTGAAATATTGCTGATGATTCCATTTGCTGGATCGCTTTCAGTTGCGCCGAGAATTTTGTAAACGAGCTCTTCATCGAACTCTTCATCATACAATTTTACTGTTGAGCCTATGCTCACCTTGTCGCTGTTTGCGCCATCTTTGGCTGAAATGATTTGACAGTTGAGAAGAATGTCTTCCATTTCACGGATTTCTGCTTCGACCTGTGCCTGCTCTTCTTTCGCAGCGTCGTACTCAGAATTTTCAGACAAATCACCGAACTCACGAGCTGCCCCGATTTTTTTGCTAACCTCTACCCTGCGGACAGTCTTGTAGTAATTGAGTTTTTCTTCAAGTTGTTTTTTCCCTTCAATGGTAAGTAAATGTGTCATGATATTCTTCTCCTTTATGTTGAAATTTTTAAAGCAATGCCAATAAAAAAAGAAGCATTGCCAAAATTGAATAAATCTATACTCATATATTCAATTATTTTGTTGAATGTTCATCAAGATTTATTTTCGGATAGATTATACTCTTTTATCTTTTGGCTGTCAAATCTTTTTTGATAATTTGAGAATTTTTTTTAACCTTTTGCAAACAATACATTCAGGAGGCAATAGTATGCTCACCATTATCTCTTTTCTTTTGACATTGATTGGCTCGGTCAACTGGCTGTTGATTGGCCTTTTGCAGTATGATTTTGTTGCTGGCATCTTTGGCTATCAGGCCAGCGTTTTTTCAAGGATTATCTACATCATCATTGGCGCGTCAAGCATAATTCTTGTGTACAAGCTTATCAAAGGCAAGGGCACTCTTGCAGTTTTTTCAAGGCGCAACAAAAAAGATCTTGCCAAAAACATAGAAAAAATGCAAACCCAATCGTCATCGCAGAGCTCTGAAAGTGATCGCGGCAGTTATGTGCGCAGCAACGCTGATGTAGAAGCAAGTCGAGAGCTTGGAATATCCGACGAGGAGCGCAACTATCGCAATTCATACGAAAAAGGGCTGTTTAATGAACACTTTGATGAACGGCATAATGACAAATATGATTGATAAAAACAGGCCGACAGAATATATCGAACGGAGTGATTTTTGCCGCGTGGCGTAAGCCGTGCGGCGCGCGTGCGAGCTGAAAGCGAGCGTGCGCGAGAGCGAGCCGTGCGAAGCGTGGCGAGCGGAGCTATGAGCCGTGCGAAGCGTGGCGAGCGGAGCTATGAGCCGTGCGAAGCGTGGCGAATAGACAAAGCGTAAGCTTTGTTCGTGAGTTTTCTTCAATCTGAAAATTTTATCAAGTTTAATTTAAATTTGGATAGTATTCTTACAAAAGTCTTTCCATAAATTGGCAATATGCCAATACTCGTAAAATTAAATTTAAAAAGGAGTTTGAAGCATGTATAAAAATCTTTCGGTATTGACGCTTTTGGCTGTCTTTTTGGGTTCACTGTTCACGATTCTCTTTTTTAACCTCATGTAATATCTGCAAAAGTGAAATATAAAAATCTGTAAAAATAAAATGTGCGAAGATGCACATTTTTTATTTATGATATTTACTGCCACTGTTGATCATGAATGCACGGTAGATTTGTTCAAGCAGAACTACTCGTGCAAGATTGTGCGGTAAAGTTATTTTGCCAAATGAAAGCTTTTGGCTTATTTGCGATTTAATCAAGTCGCTGACGCCATATGAGCCGCCGATAACAAAGGTTATGGTGCTGCTGATTTGTGAAATATCTGCAATTTTGTTGGCTAGGTCTTCGCTTGAAAACTCTTTGCCATGAATGTCAAGCAGTATTGGCGTACCTGCGATGTGAGCAAGAATGTCCTCACCCTCACGATTTTTTATCTTTTCCACATCTGATAGTATATTTTGCTCAGCGATTTCAACAATTTGCAAATCGCAAAACTTTTTCAGGCGTTTTTTATATTCATTTTCAGCTGCCTGCCAAAAATCTTCTTTCAAATTTCCGACTGCAACAATTTTGATGTGAATCACAAAATCCCCCAAATCAAAGTGAATATGGTTACTGCTGTTGTCAGGACAAAGCATGCTGTAATGAGTATGGTGGTTACAACATCGCGCTTGCCGCCTTCATTTTCTTCATTCTCATAGTCAATAATGTCTGTCGCGCCCGTTTTTATTGCCTGTTCATGAATGAGCGCTTTAAGCTTTTCTCTGTCCTGTTCAGGATTTTCTTGCGGGCCCTCACCTTCCGAGCTGTTTTCGGTCATTTCTTTGACTTCATTGATATATGAAGTGCGCATTACTTCTGTAAATACCGCTTCTTGAAGTTTGCTGATGCGTCTGAGTGCTGTATCCCGATAAAGCGCACGAACAAGAATGCAAAGCAGTATTGAAAGAAGTACGATAAGGCAGATGACAAAGAGAATTGCAATCAGCGGATTATTTTCAAGATTGAAGTTTATCCAGTTGAACATGCCCTCAAAACCCAAGTTATTGAAAACCGAGTATGACATGAAAACACTGAGGCCGTTGTTCATGAAATGAATTATCATTGCAGGATAGATTGAACCGCAGAAGGCCGTCAGATAGCCAAGGAAGATGCCAATCACAATGGCGTAGAAGCACTGCTCAATATTGAGGTGCAAAAGTCCGAAAAGAAATGAGGAAATCAGGATTGCTTTGTTGATGCCAAGAGAGCTGAGCCCTCGAAGCAGCATGCCTCGGTGAACGGTCTCTTCGCATATGCCTGGCAGTACTGCTGTGACAACAAGGTTTATCAAGAACAGCCAGAATGGATATGAAGACATGGTCGTACCGCCACTTGATGAGTAGCCAATCGAGGTAAGTATGCTGTTAATGATGGTTACCAAAAATACATTAAGAATATAGACAATGATACCGATGAGTATTGAGTAAATTATTGAGCGCCAAGATATTTTTTTGAATCCGTAGTAGCTGAAAACCTGCTTTGGTTTGCGTTTTTGCAATCCTGCAAACATGAAAACTGATATGGTAAAAAGAAGTCCAACTTGAACAATAACATTCAGCACATAGCTGCCGACATCACCCAAAAAGTCTAGGACATCAAATGAAGAAAGCATGCGAATTGTAACAAAGAGTGCGACAATAACGCTGTAACAGATCATTGCGCTCTTTGATATTTTCTGTTTTGTATTCATGTGTACTCCTTAATTTATTGATTGAAAACCTACAACAACAATTGCTGAGCCAAGTACAACCATGGTTGAAATGTGCAAAGCAGCTGTTTTTAAACCGTGTATCGCGATGGCTGCAAGTTCACCACGATTAAGTAAAATTTTATACAAATAAAATTTTATCATCACAGTTATTAATATGATATTTACACCGCAAGCAATAATAATACTTTTATCATACGTTGTCAATCAAATAATTATTAAAATAAAGGTAAAATATTGTCAATAAAATTGGCAGGATTGAACAATGGGATTTTACTCACCCCATCGCGCTGACAAATGTAAAGATGGTGAGGAAGAGGTAAAGTGCAACGCCCACGCCTATTGCAATAAAAATGTACTTTGAAGTTTTTTGTGAGGTGCGCTCGGCTTGCGTGGCGCTTTGGTGTTTGAAATAAAATCTGTCAATAAGATATATTATAGCGGCAGTTGCTGCAAGCAGAACAAAAGCAACAAGGTATGTCCACCATGCATTTGGCAGAGCTATTGAAAATCCTGTTGTATTTCTTAGGTATGAAAACAGTATAACCAAGAAATTGTTGATAAAATGTACAATCATTGATGACAGCAGCGAGCCTGTTCTGACCACTATCCATGCCATAATTGAGCCGAGAATGAAGGGATAGACAAGCTGTTGAAGGTTTTGGTGCATGAGGGCGAAAAAGGCAGCAGAAATGAAGATTGAACTGTTGTCGCCAAAACGTGAGCGAAGCCCCTGAAAAATGATGCCGCGGAAAAGCAGTTCTTCGGTTATTGCCGGCAGAAGTGCGGTGGCAAAGATTGCAAGGAAGAATGTGCCAAGGCTTTGAGGATTTGTCAAAGTTTCAGGGCTGCCTGGCAAAGCCTCTTCAAGCGGGAAGCCGATGAGTTTCAAAAGGTTGTCAACTACGCCGATGAAATATTGAATGCCAAAAAGCGAAATCACCCCTATTGCGATGACGATCGCATAGGTGTGCCACTTCATTTTGACTTTCATGCCAATAGCGTTGTATTCAATGCGATAGCATTTATTGTAGACAAGGTACAATATCACATAGGCAGCGCTGCATGTTATGCCGTATGCAAAGCTGAACCAGATATTGTCTGAAATTGTTTCAGGTTCGACATTTTGAGCACCAGCAATGGCGTTTTGAATGAGTGTGAACAAAATAGAAAGAAGGATTGGCACAAGAAGAGCGAACAAAAACACCCTGCCGCTGTCATCGTCATTATAAAATTTGCGTTTTTCAAAGGTTGTAGTATTGATTTTTTGAGTATTCATTGCTTCATTATACAACAATAAAAGACAAAAGACAAACAAAAGTGCTTTACTTTACCGCAAAAATTTATTAAAATATTGCTATGAATGACTTTATGTTGCAAGCGATGGCTCAGGCAAGGCTTGCGCTTGAAAATGATGAAGTGCCGATTGGGGCTGTGATTGTCAAAGATGGCAAAATTTTATCGCGTGGCAGAAACAGCCGTGAAAAAAGTCAAATGGCAACTGGACACGCAGAACTGATTGCCATCGAAAAGGCCTGTAAAAAGCTGGGCTCTTCATAGCCCGGTCGTGACGGACTACCGTCAGCATTGGGAGCGAGCGGAAGGAT
>CAMLUY010000026.1 GCA_946487985.1 uncultured Clostridia bacterium | reverse complement strand
CTTTGACGTTGATGAGGCTAACCGGCATATTGAGTTTGTAGAAACGTTTTGCCGACAGCCGCAGGGGCGACTCGGTGAGCCGATCTGTTTGGAGCTATTCCAGCGGGCACGCTGGCAGGCGATTTTTGGCTTTGTCCATCAAGATACCAGACTGCGGCAGTACAAAGAGTGCATGATTGTCGAGGGTCGTAAAAATGGTAAGACAACCGAGATTGCAGCAATGGAGATTGATTTGCTGGTCAACGATGGTGAGGGTGCGCCCGAAATCTACAACATTGCCACCAAGAGAGAGCAAGCCGGTAAGGCATTTGACGCATGTGTCAATATGCGCAAACAATCGCCAGAGTTAGCAGCCGCCATTAAAAAACGGCAAAGTGATTTGTACTTTGCCCCCAACATGGGATTTATCCGTGTGCTGGCCAGCTCGACCAACAGCTTGGACGGTCTCAATGCACATGGCATCTTGATTGACGAGCTGGCGGCAATCAAAAACCGTCAGATTTATGACGACATGAAGCAGTCGCAATCTGCGCGGCAGCAACCTCTGTTGTTTTCCATTTCAACCAATGGTTTTGTGCGCGAAGGCATTTTTGATGCTCAGTATGCGTATGCCGCTGGCGTGCTTGATGGCAGTATCGACGACGATACGTTTTTACCGTGGATTTATGAACTGGACGACCGTGAGGAATATCTAAGCGAAAAATACTGGGTTAAGGCGAACCCTGGCATTGACGCAATCAAAAGCCGCGAATTTTTGCGGCAGATGGTCAAAAAAGCAAAACATGATCCATCATTTTTACCGACAGTACTGGTCAAAGACTTCAATCGAAAAGAAAACGCCTTTTGCAGATATTTCACTTGGGAGGAATGCTCCAACCCTGCAATGTATGACATTGCGTTTGATTACTGTATTGGTGGATTCGATGCGGCTGATAGCATCGACCTGTTTGCAGCAACTGCCATCTGTATGCGTCCGTGTGACCCGCGCATCTATCGCCGGTCTATGTACTGGATTCCTCAAGCCGTACTGGACAAAGACGCTGCCAGCGGCAACCGGCGTGAACGCGACAGTCTGCCATACTCGCAATATGTCAAGCGTGGACTTATGCGCGCGGTACCTGGCAACAAGATTGACAAGCAGGTTGCACTGGACTGGTTTTGTGAGCTGAGGGATGAGGATGATCTGTACCCCCTGTACATCGGCTACGACCCTTGGCACATTGACGACAGCTTGCTCGCCCGTTTTCGGGCAGAGTTCGGAGAAAAAAGCATGATCCCAATCAAGCAAGGTCCGTACACCCTATCTCAACCAATGAAAGACCTCAAAGCCGATCTGGGTGCAGGACTTGTGATTGACAACAACAATCCAATCGACAAGATTTGTCTACTGAACACAAATTCTAAGTCTGATATCAACGGTAATGTGCAGCCGGTTAAAACAACCGACCCACGCTGCCGCATCGACGGCACGGTCGCGCTGCTATGTGCCTATACAGTATTGCAGGATAAGATGGATGACTACATCAGACTCAACGAGGAGGCACCCAGCGATGGGACTGTTTGAAAAGCTCTTTCCGCCAAAGGCACGCACGCCGACCGAGCGGGGGGTGCAGAGTTATTTTAAGACGTTGACTGCATACCAACCGGTGTACACAACATACGAGGGCGGTCTGTATGAGATGGCGCTGACACGCGCCGCGATTGCGACCTTTGCACGGCACGCAAGCAAACTGCACTTGGAACTTGTCGGCGACCGTCGCCCCGATCTGGCCTACCCCCTCGCCCACCAGCCAAACCCATGGCAGGACGCGAGCAAGTTTCTAGCACGGCTGGCCACCATCTACGAGATTCAAAACAACGCCTTTGTTGTCCCACTGGAAGATACGACCGGGCGGCTCATCGGCTATTATCCGGTTCTACCGCAGCAGGCCGAAGTCCGCGAGTATGGTGGAGTGCCATACCTGCGATATCGCTTTATGGGCGGTCAGACGGCGGCAGTGGAATTCGAGCGGACGGGTTTGCTGGTGCAACACCAATATGAGCATGATTTTTTCGGTGAGACCAACCGGCCACTTGTGCCGACGATGCAGGTCGCGCACACGCAGGATGAGGGCATCATCAACGGTATCAAAAATGCTACGACCATCCGATTTTTAGCACGTTTGGCCTCTCAATTCAAGCAAAAGGACATTGATGAAGCGCGGGAACAACTTGCAGAGCATAATCTTGCCCGAAACAGTACCGGTGTTTTGATGTTTGACTCCAAGTTTGCTGACGTCAAGCAAATCGAGAGTGTCGCGCAGGTGGTCAATCCTCGGCAGCAAGAGTATATCAGGGACAGTGTATATGAGTATTTTGGCACCAACAGCAAAATTTTAACGAACACCTACACGGAAGATGAGTGGGACGCTTACTACGAAGGCAAAATTGAGCCGTTTGCCATCCAGGTCTCGCAGGTACTCAGTCACATGACCTTTACACCGTCCGATCTGTCTTCCGGCAACATGATTTTGGCAACGACCAACCGGTTGCAGTATGCCAGCAACTCAACCAAGCTGCAAGTCGTGACCGAGCTGTTTGACCGTGGATTTCTGACTCACAATCAGGGTCTGGAAATCTTTAACCTGTCGCCCATCGAGGGTGGCGACAAACATTTTATCCGCCGAGAGTATACCGAGATCGACAAGCTGGACACGGACAAGCAGGAGCCTATCCCGCTTAACCAGAATCAGGAGGGCTGACACCATGGCAATTACGCCTGAAACGCGCAATTACCGTACATTTGAGGTGCGGGCGCTTCCGGCAGATACCGGCAGCGAGGGCGCGAAAACCTACTGCGTAGAGGGCTACGCGGCAAAATTCGACGAAGAGACCGTCCTCTACGAGTATGACGGCATCCAGTACAAAGAGGTCATTGATCGACAAGCATTTTCGGGAGCGGAAATGTCCGATGTCGTCATGAATTTTAACCACGGCGGCAAACCTGTCGCCCGCACGCGAAACAACACCTTGACGCTTACCGTGGACACAATTGGTCTGCGGATTTGTGCCGACCTGGGCGGTACCGAGGAGGGGCGGAGGCTCTACGAGGAGATTCAGGGCGGCTACATTGACAAGATGAGTTTCGCGTTTACCGTCCGCAAGTCGGAGTATGATCGCGCCACGCACATGCGCCGGATCACCGCATTCCAGCGCATCTTTGATGTAGCGGCGGTCGATTTTCCGGCCTACGACGGTACCGAGATTGTCGCCAGATCTTGGGCAGCGGCGGAGGCCGCGCGGGAGCACGCACAGGCGGAGGCCATGCGGCGCAGGCTCGAACTCAAACTCAAATTATGTGGCATCCAAAAGGAGGACAATGCCCATGCGTAAAACTACCAAAGATTTTATCGGACTCCAGTTTTTTGCAGCTCCCCCCACAGGTGAGCGCCTTGGTCAGATTGAAGCACGTCTGTCGCAGATCCGTACCGAGATGGAACAGGAGGGCGCAGACCTTGAAGCGCTGAACAATGAGGTGGACGGTCTGCTCGCCGAGCGTAGCCAGCTCCAGCAGAGCGCGGAAACTCGTTCCACCTTGCTGCGCAAAATTGGAAACGGCACCGTCGGCACCCCACTGCCAGGTATGCAACTGCCCGCCGAACCGGAACAGCGCAGCGAGTCCATTTATACCATTGCATCCGAGGAATACCGCACGGCTTGGATCAAGAACCTGCGCAATAATGCGTATGTGGGCACGGTTGACCCGCTGACTGAGGTAGAGCAGCGTGCATTTACCACGGTTACTGGTTCCGCTGGCGCTGCGATTCCGACCCAGACCGCTAACAATATCCTCGAAAAGGTCACGCAGTATGCGCCGCTACTGGGCAAGATTAACTTGCTGCGCGTGCCCGGTATGGTCACGTTTGCCGTCGAAGACGTGGTAAACGCTGCTGAAAAACACACTCAAAATGCAACAATCACAGCGAAGGATGACAAACTCAAGTCGATTACCCTGAGTGCATACGAAATCACCAAACTGATTCCGATTTCTAAGAGCGTCAAGCTGATGTCCATTCCTGCGTTTGAGACCTGGCTAGTTGATTCGCTGGCACGCAGCATTGCAAACAAGATAAGTGAGAATATCCTGATTGGTACCGGCAGCGATGAGGGCACCGGTATCGACAAGACTGCCACTTGGGATCAGAGCACCAACTCGGTGCAGGTGGGCAATTCTGCCAACCTGACCACACAGGACGTGCTCAAACTGATTGCACTGCTGCCCGGCGGTTATGATGCCCGCGCCGAATTTATCATGAGCAAAAAAACGCTCTTTACCGACTTTATGCCGCTTCAGGATAAGAGCAAGAACGATATTGTCACAATGTCAGGCTCCAATTACTACATCTTTGGGTATTCGGTAACGCTCGACGAGCGGGTTAAGTTACATGAGGCATATCTGGGTGACTTGTATACGGTAGTCGGCAATATGCCTGAGGATGTCACCATCACCAGTGCGTTTGACATTGATACCAACTCATATAAGTTCCTCGGCTGCGCAATGTTTGACTGCAAGCCGTCCATGGCGGACGCAATCGTCAAACTCGAAAAGGCAGATGCGTAATTATGGTCACACTTGAAAACTTTTGCAACTATGCACGCATTGACGTGCAGGATGACGCTGCCACGCTGGAAGCGCTGATTACTTCCAGCGAACAGTACATTGTCGGCGCAACCGGTAAGGCGCGCCCCCCGACCGGCGGCGAGCTGTACGACATTGCGGTCATGATGCTTGCCGCGCATTGGTATGACAACCGCACGCCGACCGGCAGCGATACGACCGAGATTCCGTATACATTGACCCTGCTGCTCAATCACATTGCACTATGCAGCCAATTCCCGGAGGTGCACGATGAGTCTGACCAATGACTTAAACTGCCGTGTGATGCTGTACGCGCGACAGCAGGTGATAACCGCGCTGGGGGATACAGATTTTGACTATATCCCCCAGGGGCAGGTCTGGGCAAAAATTGTGCCGACAGGCGGTACAATCGCCACTCAGCCAGGAGACATGACGCAAGCGCAACTCAAGCACACCATTACGATACGAGCAAATGCGCTTCCCCACCCTGCCGAAGATATGTACCTAATCTACAAGGGGCACCGGTACAACGTAGAATACTGGCGACCACACTACAAACACCCCGATCGTGTAGAGCTGATCTGCATGATGCAGACCACCCCTGTGGAGGTGACCGACGATGGCGCGTGATGGCCTAGATGTGTCCGAGTTATCCGCATTCGCCGATGAGCTTGGGCGTGCTGCCCGAAATGCCCCGCAAAAAGCCAAACGCTTAATGCAGACTCAGGGCACCCGACTCAAGGCCAAGACGAGCAGCTTTGCCAAGCAGCGGGTCAAGAAAAAGACCGGCAACTACCTCAAGAGCATCAAGCGCGGCAAGGTATATACCTACCGTAGCGATAATACCCATGCCATCCGCGTCTACTCAGCTGCGCCTCATGCTCACCTGATTGAGAGCGGACACCGTGTTGTGTCGCATGGCTATGACGCGGGCTTCCAGCCCGGAAAACACGTCTTTGAAGATGCACGCAAGGCTTACCAGCCTACTTTCGAGCGGGCGTGCGAGGACTTTCTGGACGAGGTTGCACGGGAGGTAGAGTCTTGATCGGTATTACTGACATTTATGTCGCCCTTCGCGAGACAGTTGAACAGGCGTGCGCCGACGCTGATATCACAGCGCCAGTGATTGCTGGCGATCTCACCGAGCCGATCGTGCGACCATCTATCAAAATCGAGTTATCAAATGACCAAGCAAACCGGGACACGACCCATATGGACGCGCGCGCCTTAACTGCGCGCATATATTACTTTGCCCCGGACTCGCACAAGTGGCGTAATGCCCACTATGCAATGCAAGATGCTTTGCGTGGTGCGCTACATGATAGCCTGATGGTCGGTACCTTTGAGATTTATAGCGAGGATGGCATTGATTTTGACCAGACCGACGGCGTGCTAATCGGCACAATCCAATATGATTGGCTGGAGGAACATCCCAGCCATGACGACAATGATCCCATGGGGGATCTCAGCGTCACAATCAACACCTGACAAGGAGGACACGCATTATGGCATCTATCCCCAGCATTCTTGTGGAGTTTATCCAACGCGCGACCAGCCTGATTGCGCGCAGCGAACGCGGCATTGCCACGCTCATTATCCGTGATGACACCAACGAGGAGTTTGACATCAAAAAATATACCAGCATCCCTGAGGCTGACGCGGACAGCGCGCTGTATACGTCGGATAACCTCCAACAGATCCGCGATGTGCTGACCTTTGCGCCGTACATGACCTATGTGGTGCGCATCGGTACAGAGGGCACACTTGCGGATGCGCTGTCCGTCATCGAGCGCAACGTAAAAACCGGCTGGATCGGCGTGGCAAACGCCAAGACCGAGGACGCGGCAGCGCTGGTAAGCTGGATCAAGGCTAAAGAGCAGCGGCAGATCTATTACCGTGCTGTTGTCTATAATGGCGCGGCACCGGATAATAAGCAGATCGTCAACTTTACAAGCCCCAAGGTCACGTTTGCAGACGCGCGCGGTGAAAAGACTGGCGACTGGTATGTGGCCAGCCTAATCGGCATCCTGGCCAGCTGCAACATCAAGCGCGGCGCGACCAATTATCTATGCTCTAACCTTGTGTATGCCTTGGAGACCGAGGATAACGAGGCAGCAGTCAAGGCTGGAAAACTTGTGCTGTACAATGCGGACGTTGATGAAGTGCGTATTTTGTCGGGCTGCAACAGTCTGACCACGACCAACGGCACAACTTCGACCGAGGATATGCAATGGATCGAGACCGTCGAGGCGATGAACCTCATTGCAGACGACATCCGCACGGTGTTCCGTGATGTCTACTTAGGTAACTACCGCAATAATCTGGACAATCAAATGCTGTTTATCGCATCGGTCAACGCCTACTTCCGTGAGCTGGCACAACCAGGAAGCGATGTGCTCGACCGGGAATATGACAATCTGGCAGATATTGACGTTGAGGCGCAGCGCTCCGCATGGCTCGGCACCGGCAAGGACGAGGCTGCCGATTGGGATGCCGACAAGATCAAAAAGATGACCTTTAAGCGGTCGGTCTTTATCCTAGCCGACATTAAGATCCTCGGCAGCATGGAAAATCTCAAGTTTACGGTCAACATGGCATAAGGAGGACAAGCCCTATGACAAAAAATAAGTTGACGCAGCAGGCGATCAACCGCATCCTGCGCGGATCGCACGGTCATGTCTGGTGGAAAGGCAAAGAGCTCGCCACCGTCCAAAAGATCGAGAACAAAATGACCGGTGATTTTGAGGAGGTGAACGTCTGCGGTGATCCTGCAACCTACTCCATCTATAACGGTTGGTCGGGCGAGGGCACACTCGAATACCTGAAGGTCGATACCGAGATCGCGCATGAGGTTGTGCAGGCGATGCTGTCGGGCGATTTCCCTGAATGCGAGATCATCACACTGTTAGAAAACCCATCCACAGGCAAGCGCGAGCGCTGTCGTATCGGTCTAGTGACCTTTACCGAAGCAAATATTGCGAATTTCGAGAAGAAATCTATCATTACCGAGAGTATCCCCTATAAATTCTCGGCATTTGAATTCTTGGAAGTCATCGAATACTAAGGAGGATAACCCATGGCACAAATCAGTTTTGATACGCTGGTTGCAAAACGCGCCCAGCGTGAGGCTGACCGACTCAAGGTCGGCAAGATTCCAGTACCTGGCACAGAGGATTATTTGCTATGTCGCAAGCCGTCTGAGAGCAAGATGATGGATCTGTATGCACGGTTCCAAGCCGCACGCGGTGGCACAGGTGATATTCTGGACATTGTAGATGATGGTCTATATCACTGCTGCGATCAGCTCCAGGATCCCAAGCTACACGAGGCGATTGGTGTCAAGGATCCGATGGATACCATCCCAGCGCTGTTTGATATTCCCACCCGCGACACGATGGGCGGTGATCTGTTCCGCTTCCTCGGATTTATCCCAGATCAATCTGACGAT
Organism: uncultured Clostridia bacterium; assembly: GCA_946487985.1. Taxonomy (GTDB): domain Bacteria; phylum Bacillota; class Clostridia; order Christensenellales; family UBA1242; genus Caccovivens. The sequence continues at coordinate 2,072 of CAMLUY010000026.1, read as the reverse complement.
CTTGAGTCTGACGAGGGCGATGACGTAGCCCCTGAGAACCCAGCAAAAAACTAATCGCGCGTGACTGGTTGATGAGCCTCGCGGCATTCTATGCGCCGCGTGGTCTCCCCCCTACCTATGTGCTCGGCGCGTCTCCGACCGAGCAGGCGTTTTTGCAGGCAGCACGCGAGATCTATTACAAGGAGACATTTGCTATGACCCACAATGCAGTGATTGCAGCGCTGTCCCCGGACGCAGCAAAGGAGGCAGATAAGCTCTATGGCTAAAGTCATCCAGACCATCCTAAACTTGCAGGACAACATGTCCAAGGGTCTACTCGCCGCAGCACGCAACACCCAGGGCGTGACACGCGAGATGCGCACCGCGACACGTGAGGTCATCAGCTTTAAAAATAAAGCCAGCAAGGCAGTAACCGATACAGCAAAAAAGCTCGGCGCGCTGGGCGTCGCTGCCATCGGTGCATTTGCAGCCTTTTCAGTCAAGTCCGGAATGGACTTTGAGGCGCAGATGTCTAAAGTACAGGCGATTAGCGGTGCAACGGCATCCGAGGTTGAGGCATTAACGGCCAAGGCTAAAGAGATGGGCGCGAAAACCAAGTTTTCTGCGACCGAAAGTGCACAGGCGTTGGAATACATGGCGATGGCTGGGTGGAAGTCTGACCAGATGATCAGTGGTCTGCCTGGCATTATGAATTTGGCCGCAGCGTCCGGTGAGGATCTGGCTGAGGTATCAGATATTGTAACCGATGCCCTGACTGCCTTTGGTCTCAAGGCCAGTGACTCCGCACATTTTGCTGACGTGTTGGCAAAAGCCTCCTCAAGTTCTAACACCAACGTGTCTCTCATGGGCAATACATTTCAGTATGTCGCCCCTGTTGCTGGCGCACTGGGATACAGCATTGAGGATACCGCTGTCGCGATTGGCCTGATGGCCAACGCAGGCATCAAGGGTGAAAAAGCGGGCACCGCACTGCGTGGTGCGCTGACCAATCTGGCAAAGCCCAGCGATCAAGTCGCCGGATACATGGAAACGGTCGGTGTCTCTCTGACCGATGCTCAGGGCAACGTCAAACCGTTGTCGGCGCTTATGGTTGATTTGCGGCAGAAGTTTTCCGGATTGACAGATGCGCAAAAAGCGGAGTATGCCGCTGGTATTGCTGGCAAGGAGGCCATGAGCGGTCTGCTTGCAATCGTCAATGCCAGTGATACAGATTTTAATAATCTGACGCAAGCGATTGCCAATTCGGACGGTACTGCACAGCAAATGGCTGACACGATGAACAATAACCTCAGCGGGCAGCTGACATTGCTCAAGTCAGCCGTTGAGGGCGCTGGTATCACATTTTACGACTCGATCAAAGGTAAAGCTACTGATGCTGTTGCTACATTATCTGACAAAATCAGCAAATGGCAAGCCGATGGATCGATCGATGCCGTCGCTGAAAAGGTCGGCGTGGTCTTTAGCAATGCGGTTGATAAGGCAAGTAGCGCGCTGACATGGCTCGGTCAAAATGGCGACACTGTAATTGGCATACTCAAAGCATTGGGTATTACATTCGCAGGCATCAAAGTTCTGGAGTTTGCTGGCAATGTGGCGCGAGCAGTCAATGACCTGAAGCTATTTACCCAGACTGTAATCGCAGTCACTGGACCGCTACGTACCAAGGCCGTAGCGCTTGCTACCTCAACCGCTTCATGGATCAAAAATACAGCAGCGGCAACGGCAAACCGTGCAAGCCTAATCGCGCACAAAGCTGTGGGCGGTGTTACCTGGCTTGCCGGTCAGGCAGTTGTTCTGGCTAAGTCTACGGCAGCATGGGTCAAAAATACAGCGGCAACAGCAGCCAATAAAACCACGCTGTTAGCGCATAGGGCAGCCGCCGGCGCGGCCTGGCTCGCAGGACAAACTACTGCTCTGGCAGTATCCAGTGCTGCATGGGTCAAAAATACTGCTGTGATGGCTGCCAACAAAATCGGTATGGCTGCATCTGCCATCGCTACTGGCGCGGTTACGGTTGCAACAACAGCGGCTACGGCGGCGCAGTGGGCACTCAGCGCGGCATTTATCGCAAG
>CAMLUY010000025.1 GCA_946487985.1 uncultured Clostridia bacterium | reverse complement strand
TGATGCCTGGAATGTGTCATTTACGCGCGACCAGACATGTGCCGTTTGGCTTGGCAATCTTGACAATCAAAGCATAAGCTATGCTGGCGGCAACCAGCCAACCGAAATGGTCAAGAAGTATTTTCAGCAAGTTGGCGACAACTCCACTTTTGAAATGCCAAAAAGTGTTGTTGAGCGAAGCATTGATGGTGTTGAGCTTTCTGACAATCATAGGATTGTGCTTGCAAATGATTATATGCCAGAAAGATACACACAAAAAGAGCTGTTTTCAATATTTAATCTGCCAAAAGACATATCTGAAAAATTTGCTACGATTGAAAAGGCAAGTTTTGTTGGCAGAGTTGAAGCCGGAAAGGCAAAGATAAAATTTGACGCAAAGGACTATATGAGCTACATTTTTTCAAGCAATGGGAAAAAGATTGCCGAAGTGTCAAACAAGTCTGGGCAGCAAGAAGTCGAGCTGATGCTTTCACAAGACAAGCAAAAGATTGACATTGAATATCACTATACCCTTGCGCCAGAAATATGCGCGCGTGACAGCATTAGTTTTGTAAAAACAAACAAAACAGAAAATAATATTGATGATAAAAAATGGTTCATTTAAAAAAGCTGAGCTGATAGCAAACGTATGCTATTTCAGCTCAGCATTTTTTATTCAAAATTTATTTTAATTTACTCTTCGTCAAAGTCTTCGTCGTCAGAGCTGGTGGCAGAAGAAACTATTGCGCCACTACCAATACCGTATGCATCTTTAACTTTGTCAAAAATTTCGTTGTAGATGTCTTGATTTTGTTCAAGGAATGTTTTTACATTTTCTTTTCCCTGTCCAATCTTTTCATCGTTGTATGAGAACCAAGAGCCAGACTTTTTGATTATGTCTTTGTCAAGCGCAAGGTCAATCACGCAGCCAACTTGGCTTATACCCTGACCGTAGACGATATCAAACTCGGCAGCTTTGAAAGGAGGCGCGAGCTTGTTTTTCACCACTTTGACAACAGTGCGGTTTCCGATGATGTTTGTGCCGTCTTTAATGGTATCTTTTCTGCGTACGTCAAGTCTGATGCTTGAATAAAATTTAAGCGCCTTGCCACCTGTGGTTGTTTCAGGCGAACCAAACATAACGCCAACCTTTTCGCGCAACTGGTTGATAAAAATCACAGTGGTCTTGCTTTTATTGATTATACCTGTGAGTTTTCGCAACGCCTGTGACATCATTCTTGCCTGCAAGCCCACATGGTTGTCGCCCATTTCGCCATCAATTTCAGCCTTTGGCGTAAGTGCGGCAACGGAGTCGACTACTACAAGGTCAACAGAACCTGATTTAACAAGAGTCTCGCAAATATTGAGAGCCTGCTCACCGTTATCTGGCTGCGAAATCAATAGTTCATTGAGGTTTACGCCCAGTTTTTCTGCATAAGTTGGGTCAAGCGCATGTTCAGCGTCAATAAACGCTGCAACACCGCCCTGCTTTTGAGCTTCTGCGATGATATGCAATGAAACAGTTGTTTTACCAGATGATTCAGGGCCATAGATTTCAATAACCCTTCCTCGTGGCACACCGCCAATACCAAGCGCGATATCAAGAGTAAGGCAACCTGTCGGAATCACGTCGATTGGCTCGTTTACCCTGTCGCCAAGCTTCATGATAGTGCCTTTGCCATATTGTTTTTCAATTTGAATCAGCGCTTGTTCAAGCGCTTCTTTTTTTGCGTCTTTTTTAATGTCTTTCTTTTCCATAATTCCTCTTTCTTACCAGATAATTTTATCAGATTGCAATAATTTTGTCAAAAAGAAATATCGTTTTGTCGCAACTTTTTTGCCAAATGATACAATAAGCTGTTTTCTGCCATTTTGATGCAACTGCCAAAGTCTGCTTTAAAGTTGTTTTTAAAAAGATGAACTTCGCTTGACTGAGCGATTGCGTAATTAAAGTTTACGCCGTTTTCAGTCTGTTGCCCGCTTGTGACAACGGCTATGTCCGCGCCTGAGCTTTTGAGAAGTGCGACTGCCTTATTGTAAAGCTGGTCGCTGTCGCAATATTCAGTCTTTATCACAGAAGATGATTTCAAAAGCTGAATAAACTCATCGTTGTTGTCTTGTAAAAGGCGGAATGCAATCTCGCCTTTTGTTATGTCTTCATTGATTGCAAGCGTATAATTTTTCAGCGACAGCATTTTGCCTATAATATTTGTCAAGTTCATGTCATTTTCGCTGTAAATGTACTGTTTGAATTGTGAGGCGATTGTCACCTGATTGTCATCAATAAAGTCTGACTGCCCGTTGTAGCATATGTACACGTCGCAAAGCAGATTGTGATAGTTTATGCTGTACTGAAAGCCATCTATTTGCGACTTTAAACTGCCTAGTTTTTCAAGCACTGTCTGCTCACTGATGCCGAAAAGATGAAATTGGCAATACTTTTTTCCGTCAAGCGGAGGAAAAGCGCCTTCAAGCAAAGCAAGGTCAGCTTCAATCGGAGCAAAAACAATTCTGTGACCATTTTTTTCAAATATAACTATTTGCTCTTTAATGAAAGTCTTTTTATTGCCAAGGCGGTCAATATTGTTTATTATCAGGCTGTCAAGGACATTGTTTTCGCAAAAAATAATAAGGTCTGTATTTTCATCAATTTTCCAATTCGAATCAAATTTTTCAAGGTGAATGCTTTGAAGATTCACATGACACCTTGCGCAAAATTTGCGAAAGGCTGTAAAATTGAAAATTTGACTATTTAGAGCATTGTCAGAAAATATATAGACCTTATATTCCATTTTTTCCTCACAGAGTTTATTGAGCTATGATTTTTTCTTTGGTTTTGGTTTTTCCTCTGTTGCTGCATTAATTTTTGAAGCATTTTCATTTTCAGCAACAACGTCATTAGTAATTTGTTTTTCTTCGGCCTTATCGGCTTTATTTTCAACAGCGACAAAATTTGGGCTGTAATCATTATAGAACACCTTGCGATTTCTGATCAAATAGCTTGCACCTGTGTAAATGGTAATAAGTGTTGTAAGCACAAATATTATCATGAGTACAAGGTGAACAATACCATAAGCTTTATCGTCAACCATACTGCTGTTGTAATCAAGCACGTCAGGCGACATGATGAATGCAAAGACCATGTAAAGAGTAACCGATACATATTGAACAGTAGCTTTTATTTTACCGCCCTTATCAGCTGCAAGCACAACGCCTTTTGACGCAGCAATCTGTCGAAGTGCGCTGATGATAAATTCGCGGCCAAGCATGATAATCACGCAGGCAATGCCTAGCCATGTTGGCTGTGTGATTGGTGCGCTGCCAATCGCAGGAGCTGAGCAAATCAAAATCATGCCAGCCATAATGAGAGCCTTATCGGCAATAGAATCAAAAAACTTTCCAAAGTCAGTGACTTGATTGTTTTTTCTTGCAAGATGTCCGTCAACAAAGTCTGTAAGGCAGGCAACAACAAACAAAATGGTTGCCACCAATTTGCCGAACGGAATGAAGGTTGCAAGATAGAAAAATACAACAAGTGGAATCAGCAAAATGCGAGCAAGCGAGATTTTGTTGGGCGTGTTCCAAAGCTTGTTTGGATTTTGTTCTTTCATATTATTTCCCCCTTAAAATCGCAACCGTCAAAGTCTGTGATTTTTACTTTGACAAAACTATTGCAACTTACACTATTATTATCCACAAAACGGACACCAAAGTCAACTGTTGGCGACAACTTTTGGCTGTGCCCCACAAATTCGCCAGTCGATTGGTCGAAATAATCAACAAGCACTTCAATTTCGCTGCCAATCTTTGAACGAGCAATTTGGTTATATATTTGATGTTGAATTGCGTTTATCTTTTTTGTACGATAGTTTTTTATGAATCTTGACAAGTGGTTTTTCATGTAAAAGCTTGCTGTATTTGGCTCTTTTGAGTATGGGAAAAAGCCAGCATAATCGAACTTGGTGTCAGACACAAACTTGCAAAGTTTTTTAAAAGCCCGTCGGCTTTCACCTGGATAGCCAATAATGAAAGTTGAGCGAAGATCAATTTCTGGATAGTTTGATCTGATTTTGTCGACAAGCGCACGAGTTTCACTTTCACCAAGCCTGCGCCTCATGCTTGAAAGGATTTCGTCGTCGATATGTTGCAGAGGAATGTCAAGATATTTGCACATCTTTTCATTTTTCGATATGTATTCAAGCAGCTCATCGGTGACCTTTTCAGGATAGGCATAGTGAAGGCGCAACCACTTTATTCCCTTGATTTTGCTGAGTTTGTCGCAAAGCTTAATAAGTGCGTTTTCGCCATAGATGTCTTCGCCATACCTTGTAGTATCTTGGGCGACAAGGATAAGCTCTTGCACCCCCCGCTCAGCAAGGTCTTTGGCTTCATCGACAAGCTCGTCAATTTCATAGCTGCGGTATCTGCCGCGTATGCGAGGTATTGTGCAATAGCTGCAAGCGTTGTTGCAGCCATCGGCTATTTTTAAGTACGCATAGCTTGGGCTGTTCGTAATCACGCGTTTGAACTTCTTTATTGGCTTTGATGGCTGAGCGCCGTAAAGGCCTTCGATTACAGCGCAGATATTATCGTTTTCGCGTAAATGCAAAAAGGCGTCGATATCTGGAAAGTTCTCCTTCATGGAGTTGTAGTTGCGCTCTGGGAAGCAGCCTGTAACTATGATTTTTTCAATTACGCCAAGTTTTTTCAGCCGCTCCATCTCCAAAATATTGTAAATTGCCTCCTCTTGGGCGGGCTGAATGAAGGCGCAGGTGTTGACAATGACAATGTCGCTTGCCTGAATATCGTCTGTAATCTGGAAACCGTATTCGGCAAGTCGCCCAAGCATTTTTTCAAGGTCGACCTTATTTTTATCGCAGCCAAGGCTGACAGCCGAAATGATTTTATCTTTAAGTTTAGTCATAAATATCCCCAAATATTGTATAGAATTCATCTATGGTAATGTAAACCGCACGCTGCTTTGAGCCGTCCGCGCTTGCGATGTAGCCGCGCTCCTCCATTTGGTCAACAATGCGAGCTGCGCGTGGGTAGCCGATTGAAAGCTTGCGCTGAACCATAGTAGTTGAAGCTACGCCGTTGTCAATACAAATTTTGAGCGCCTGAGGCAAAAGCGGGTCGACTCCGTTATCGCCGCCACCATTACCGCCACCCGTCGATTTGCCTGGATTGTTGATGGCGTTGTTAGCCTCTTCATCAAAGATTTCTTCGTTGTTTGTAGTGATAAAGTTGACGATGTCTTTGGTTTCTGGTGTATCAATAAAGCAGCCTTGCAGGCGCACTGGTTCTGAGTCTGCCGGTTTGTAAAGCATATCGCCATAGCCAAGCAGTTTTTCAGCGCCTGTTGCCCCCATAATGACTTCGCTATCGACACGGCTTGCAACTTTGAACGCGATTCGAGCTGGCAGGTTTGCTTTAAGCGTACCTGTGACAACATCGGTTGAAGGACGCTGAGTTGCCAATATAAGGTGAATGCCGGCTGCACGCGCCTTGCCGGCAAGTCGCCTGATTTTGTCTTCGATTTCATTCTTTGCAACTGACATGAAGTCGGCAAACTCGTCAAAAATTATTACAAGGTATGGCATCTTTTTCACTTTGTTTTGAAGAACCTTGTCAAGCTTGTTGTACTCGCCTATGTTACGAACACGCTCCTCTGAAATCAGGTTGAAGCGGCGCTCCATTTCGTCAACCGCCCACTGCAAAGCGTTGACCGCCTTGGTCGGGTCGGTAATCACGTGCGGTACGACCAGGTGTGGCAGGCCTTCGTACATTGAAAGCTCCACCTGTTTTGGGTCAATCAAAATGAACTTGACCTCGTCTGGTGATGCCTTGTACAAGATTGAAGTAATGATTGTGTTCAGGCATACACTTTTGCCCGAACCCGTAGTGCCTGCGACAAGCAGGTGTGGCATTTTTTGAAGATTGCATACACGCACATTGCCTGTGATATCCTTGCCAAGCGCGAATGTCAGCGGCGATGGGCTGAGCGTGAACTCTTTGGATTGAAGCACGTCTTTAATCGACACCTTTGCAACCTTGTCGTTTGGCACTTCAATGCCCACTATGCTGCGACCTGGTATTGGCGCTTCAATACGTATCTGACCTTTTGCCGAAAGCGCATATGCTATGTCAGCGTCAAGCGAAAGAATCTTTTTTACAGATATGCCCTCTGGCATTTCGATTTCATAGCGGGTTACAGTCGGGCCAATAACAACATTTTGCACCTTGGCAGGTACGCCAAAGTTTTCAAGTGCGTTTTCAAGAGCAACGCGCTTCATTGGCACTTCTTCATTAAACATTGACAAATCGTCAGACTTGGTCGTAATAAGGTCGATTTGCGGACGCGTGTATTTGTACGGCTCTATCTTTTGGCTAGGCTTGTTGTCATCAAGCTCGACAAAGCGTTTGCGCTTTTCCATCTCATCATTAACTGGCGGCTTGGTAAAACGGTTCTCATGTTGCGGGTTTTGTACTGAACCGTTTTCATGGGCTGATCCTGACTGCTCTGCAAGAATATCTGCCCTGTCAGAGCGCGTAAAGTTTTGATGCTCAGACGAGCCCTGCTGATTGTCGTTTAATCCGCTTGAAAGCCTGTCATTTCGGGCAAGCTGGTCGCGGTCGCGTGAAAAGCCCCTGCCCTCGGTAAGGTTGTCGCGACCGCGTAGAGGCTGAACATCTTGTTCGTGGACTTCTTCGACCTCGCTGCCAACATCACCAAAGTCAATATATTCAGAATAGTCGTCGCCCCGCTCTTTCTTTTCCTGCTCAACAACTGAGCGGATAATATCCTCGGCCTCACTGGTTATCTGCTCTGGCTTAACCTCTGGCAAATTGCCACGACGAAGCGATTGGGTTTGTGAAAAGTCATAGCTTTCCTCATGCACGAACGAAGACGGCTTAATGTCTTCACTGTCCTTTAAAGAGCTGATATTACTCTTAATTTCACCCACCGTCAAGTTGTTGTAAAGGCCTTGCGATGACGACTGAGGTTGCATTGTCGCCTGAGCATTGACTCGTGAACGAGCTCTGCCACCAAAAGTATTGATATCAACCTGTGGCGGAGTAAGCAAGTACTCCTTAATGCTCATACCGTTTGGCACTTTCCCTGCCGCCGCCTTTTCTTCTGGCAGTTTGAAACTGTTGTTTTGCTCTGAGTAGGTGCGCAAATCACGATTTCCACCCACAAGGCCTAGCTTTTCGCGTGCAGTCAGCTCTCGCGTCTTTTCCTCCTCTACATGTCCATTAAACATGATGTTGGGCTCTTCTTTGCGGTCGAAAACAATGCTTTCGCGGTCTGCTGGAAGGTTTTTAACCTGTTTTGGTTTCTCTTTGATTTGCAATTTGATTGGCTTTTGCTGGTTTTCAGTCTTGCGAAGTGAAAGCACAGCCTCAACGAAAAAGGCTACGCACACAATAAGCGCAATGGATAAGATAATGTATGTCGCAACCTGCCCCATCAAATACATCAAAGATGAAGGCAGAAAGCCGATAATCATGCCGCCAGCAGTGAATTGTTTTGAATAATTCAGCGCGATGAATTGTCCATAGCTCAGCCCCTTCGGCGAGCCAAGAATTATCAGTTGTATTATTGACAAAAATAGATAAAGTGACAGCGTCAAAAAGATTGCGTAACGCTTTGGCATGACGTATTTTTTGTCGTTCAAAAGCGCAAGCGCAATGATGAAGGCAATCACGCAAAGCGGATAGACAAATATGCCCAAAATACCAAGGAAAAAGTATTGCAGCGCTGGCACCAGACTGGTCACAGAGAACAAAAACACAAAGGTGGCAACCGCAAGCATGACCCAACCTGTGACTTTCTTGATGTTTTTATTTTTTGCTGAATTTTTTTTATTCACTTGAAATATTGCCATAAAATCCTTTTCTCCTGTGCTGTGCGAGCTTGAAAAGTCAATTATTGCCCTTTCTTGAAAGGCTTTTTCATGTTGTCAAAATTATTTTTGAAAATTGTATTTTTCAATAAATATAATATAGCACAAAATAAAAATATTCTCAATAAAATTTCGAGAATATTTTTGTAAGTTTTTGTTTGATAATAGGCTAATTTTTCACACCGATGCGCCAAGATTGTCTGACACCGTAGTCAGTATAAACCCGTTTGACTGGAAATAGTCGATAATTTTTGGCAACGCTTCAACCGTGCTGGCAGTTGGGTGCATTAAAATCAGGTCGCCGCCATGCGCCTTTTTGATTGCCCTGCTGTAAATAAGATTGGCGTCATGGTCGCGCCAGTCAATGGTGTCGCGAGTCCACATTATCGTGCGATAGCCAAGGCTTTCTGCGCATGAAACCGTAAGCTTGTCATATGCGCCGCTTGGCGGAGCAAAAAGGTTCATGTCAATGCCGAGAAGCTCTTTGACAATTTTGTGCGTAGTGCTGATTTCGTTCAGATTGCCCTCTTCGTCAAGCTTGTCGTGGTCTTTGTGATGATAGCCATGATTTGCCAGTTCGTGGCCAGAATCGTGCAGCTTTGTCAGATAGTCGCCATTGAGTACAGCCCAAGTCCCGCCAACAAAAAAGGTTGTCTTGACGCCTTTTTCATCAAAAATTTTCAGCATTTCATCAAGATATTCCGTTCCCCAATATACATTGACCATCAATGTCACCTTATTCGATGAGGTGTCACCATTGTAATGCACTCCGCTGACCGCATTCGTTGGCAGCACATTAAACCCTGCCACTGCCGCAAAAGCCGCAATGACAAGCACCACTAGAATAATGCAAGCGTTTGTTGCCCATCGGCTTGCTTTTATTACACCAAAATGAAACTTTTTCATGCGATAATGTATGACTGCATGAAAAATTTTATTACCAAAACTATGGTTTTATTATGGTAATATCAAGTCCCTGTGAGCGCGCATAGTCAATAGTAAACTTTGTCCCGCCCCCAGTACCGCCATAAAGAGCAATCAACTTTGACGAATTGTTGACCATATATTTGTTGCGATTCAGCATGCTTTCACGGCAATATTTTTCATAAAGCACGTCAACCTTATCAGCCTTTGAAAGAATATTATGATATCTGTTTTGCTGCGACCATGGCCACGACTTTTCCTGCCCTTTACATGGTACTGCACAATAAAGCTTGATAAAAGGATATTTTTTCCGTAATTGCAAAACAATTTCTGCACACATCATGTCAAAGCCAAGAGCCATACCTGTTATAAATATAGTATAGCCTGTTGAAATTGCAAATTCAATTTCTTGTGTAACCCTGTCTTTCACAAGCAAACAGCGCTCATCTTTTTCATTATATCCCCACGGCAACTTTTGACTTCTTGGACCTGAAAAACAACAAGTTTGCTCATTTAATTTTTCAATTTCCGACGATAATTTTTTTAAAATCTCCATATTTAACCCCTTTTGACCATTTTATACTACATATTATAACATATTTTCCCAAAAACACAAACCTTTTGACCATTTTATAATACATAATTTTAAAACTACGTATGATAAAATATAGGTGGATTTGAATACACCTATTTTAGGAGGAAAAAATGAGAACATTAAATGAAGCTTTTTCGGCAAGAGTACGCGAATTACTGAAAGAAAAACATATGACGCAATACAGGGTTGAACAAATTACTGGTATTTATCACAGTACTATGAACAGCGTAATGAATGGAAAAATCAAGGCGTCAAATTTCAAAACTATGGCACTTATTATAAGAGCACTTGGCGTTTCAATAAGTGAATTTTTTGATAGTCCTTTATTCGAATTCGATGAATTGGATATTGATTAATAAAAGCTTTCATCTTTTTACTCCTTCTCCAAAAGGATAGCATAAAAAATTTTTAAAATAGTTATGTAAAAACATAAATTTATTTTAATACAAAAAAATAATAAAAACCATACTAAACAATAAAATTCCGCCGTGGTTTGGTGGAATTTTATTGAGCACAAAAAAAGACTAGGATTTTTCCTAGTCTTTTTTTATGAATTAAATAATATATACTTTTTAAGTACGTTCAAAGCTATTGATGCGGTGTGATCTATTCAATCACTTGCTTTGTCTGGTTTGCACAGACTCTCTTTGGATATTCCTATCCGACTGAGGTGTATCCTCAGCCTCGACTGTCTTTCTCTTTAAAAGGAGGTGATCCAGCGGCACCTTCTGATAC
>CAMLUY010000024.1 GCA_946487985.1 uncultured Clostridia bacterium | reverse complement strand
CTGCTCCTGTAGCTGTAGCTGCTGCTCCTGCTGCTGGCGCTGCTGCTCCTGCTGCTGAAGAAAAATCTGAATTCACTGTTGAACTTACTGAAATCGGCGCAAACAAGATCGCTGTAATCAAAGTTGTTCGTGAAATCACTGGTCTTGGACTTGGCGAGGCAAAAGCTCTCGTTGAAAGCGCTCCAAAGGCTGTAAAAGAAAACGTTCCAGCTGACGAAGCAAAAGAAATCGAAGCAAAACTCAAAGAAGCTGGCGCAACTGTAAAACTTAAGTAAATCAAATATAAAAAAAGAATATTGTGTTGAAAAAGCAGAGTGCAAAATCACTCTGCTTTTTGCATATCAATAGTTTGCCAAGCTGCTGTAGTGTCATTTTTTATTTAATGCAGTATTCAAATGTCCGCGGCAACAAATCTTTATATTATTTATTAAAATCATCAAAATATTGGACAATAATTGGTTGATGTGATACAATAAAAATAGATTCAAAAACGTGGGAGGGAAAGTATGAAAGAAAAATCTTTAATAAGAAAGCGAGTGTTAATTGTTGTCGCCGCGTTGCTGCTTGTTGTGGCCTTGACAGTCACCCTTGTGGTAGTGCTTCGTAAAGATGACAAAAACACCGCTGTAATGCAGCTTGATGCCAACCCAAGTATATCCTTGGTGCTTGATCAGAATGATAATGTAGTTGCTGAAATCGCAATCAATGCTGATGGTGAAAAGTTGCTTGCGCTTGTATCTTTTGTTGGATTGAATGCTCAGGTTGCCGTTGAAAATTTTGCTGACATGGTTACAAAAATGGGCAAAATGAATGAAGGTGACGCGGTTAGCACATTGGGGTCTACACAAATCACAATCACTATCTCAGCATCAGAAGAAGATATCGAAAAATACAACGAACTGGCAGATGACGCTGTTCAAATTGTAAATAAATATTTTTCTGATATTGGGGTATTTGCCGGTGCGGTTGCAAATGTCAACAGCGACATCAAAGCAGCTGTCAACAAGTGGGCAATCGACGTACGCGACTATGCAAATTTGACTACAGATGAAATTTTGGATTATGCTAAAAATACAGCCGAAAAGCTCAATCAAGTTGCAATTGAAAATCGAGATTCTCTGTCAGCGCATTTCACAACCTTGTATGAGCAAATCTTGTCAACTTTTGATGAAGCTTTGACCATCGCAAAGGAGCAACTTGATGCGGCAGCAAACATGCCACAGGCTGTGAAAGATGAACTTCAAGAAGCATTTGATAGTGCACTTGAATTGTACAATGACAAAAAAGCCGAACTTGACGAAAAATTTGATGAATTTTTGAAAACAGTTCAAGAGGCTAGCAAGTCTGCATTTGAAAGAATTAAAACTGAGGCTCAAGCCGCATATGACGCAAGCATTGAATTGTACAATCAAGCTGTAGAGACTTTCACGAATAAAGCAGCTGACGAGAAACAAGCTTTGCAAGATGAAATTGCAGCATTTCAGCAATCTCTCGCTCAGGCATAGACCTTTTAAAGCAAAACCGAGCATTTTAAATAAGGTCGGTTTTTCAACACATTCAATAAATGTAAACTTCTGATAACAAAAAAACATCTGCATTGTATGCAGGTGTTTTTTGTGGTGTTGTGTTTACGCCATCGCACTGATGTTATCAGCATATGTTGACCAACCGCTTGCAGCTTTGTATGCGTCAACACTCCCCGCCGGCACGTAGATGTTTGGTATATTTGCTTCAAATGTACTGTTAAGGCTCGGTGGATTAGTGGCCTCAACTGTAACTGATGTCAAACTATAGCAAAAATCGAAAGCGAAGTTGCCGATACTGTTTACTGTGGCTGGAATATTAATCGTCGTCAAATAATAGCATTCATTAAACGCGCTGCTTCCGATGCTTGTTACGCCGTATGGTATGCTCACTGATTGCAGACCTGAATAAGAAAACATTCCAGAAGGGATTGTTCTAAGTTTATTTGTTTCAAATACTACTTGATTGATATTAGTCTGTGAAAAAGCACCATCTCCAATTGTTGTGACGTTTTTTGGGATTGTAATGCTTGAAAGTCCCAGCGCTTGTTCAAAAGCATATGCCCCTATCGTTGTGACCCTGTCAGGAATGGTGATTTCAGAAAGATTGGCGCAATGTGCAAAGGCATAATTACCAATGTGCAACAGGTTTTCAGGCAATTCTATTGAGGAAATTTGAGTGGCCCGACTTTTTGTCAAGCAAATTGGAGCTTTTTCGAAAAATATTTTTTTATTTTCACTCTTGCCAAAAAAAAGGAGGGGGTAGAATTTCAATACATCTTTATGAAAAATAAGCGAAGGGCAACGTCTGCTGTCTCGAGCACACTGCAAAAAAGCGTCAGCTTTAAGCAACACAAACAAAACCGCATAAAAAACGCAGGCGCAAAAATGCCTGCAAAATATGAAAATTCTTAGCTCATTTATTTTTTCTCTACCCTTAAAATATCCCCTGCGTGGAGATTGTATGGGCAGTTGATTGTAACAATTTCTTGGACGCGTTTTGCGTCATCAATTTGCTGTCCTGTCGAAGAGATAATCTCGCGAATATCTAATTTTTTCAGAAAGTTGTCATCGGCGCTGAGCACTTCAAGTGTATCGCCTACCTTGAACCGATTGCGCATCTCCACTTTAACTCGGCCATCGCGGGCGTCTTCGACAACCTTTGCAATAAACACATATGTCTGAACTGGCATTGAATCTTCAAGATACTCCTTGTCAGTGGCATTGAAGTAGAATCCTGTTGTGTAGCGGCGGTGGCTGGTTTTTTCGAGCTCGTTGTGAAGGACTGAAAAGTCATTTTCCCCGTCTAGTGCACGTCTGTACGCGTTTACGACAGAGGCAACGTAGTAGTCAGACTTCATTCTACCCTCTATTTTTATTGATGAAATACCAGCCTTTTCAAGTTCGTCTAGGTGGTCGATGAGGCACATATCCTTTGAGTTGAGTATGTATGTGCCACGCTCGTCTTCCTCGATTGGCAGAGCGTCATCACGGCTTTCTTCGCGAATGTAGTACTTCCAGCGGCATGCCTGCACGCAAGCACCTTTATTGCTGTCGCGGCCAGTCAAATAATTTGACAGAAGGCATCTTCCCGAATAAGAAATACACATTGCGCCATGGACAAAGGCTTCAAGTTCAACCTTATCGCCAAGGTTTTGATGAAGGAGTGAAATTTGTTCAAGGTTGAGCTCGCGAGCAAGCACAATGCGTGTGCAACCGAGGTTAGCAAAAAACTTGGCCGACTGCGAATTGTTGACATTGGCCTGAGTCGAAACGTGGACATTTATCTCGGGAAAATTCTTGCGGATATAATAGATGAGGCCGACATCTGAAACAATGAGCCCGTCTACTTTGGCGCGGGAGAGCTGCGACAAATACTCGTCTAAGCCGTCAAAGTCTTCATCAGTTGCGACGATGTTCAGTGTGACATAGCCCTTTTTGCCATGAGCGTGAAGATAATCCATTGCTTTGAAGATTTCTTCGGTGTCAAAGTTTCCTGCAAAGGCTCGGAGACCGAATTTTTTGCCTGAAAAATACACAGCATCTGCGCCAAAGTGCACTGCTGTCACAAGTTTATCAAAATTGCCTGCTGGGGCGAGAAGTTCCATTGAACGCTCCTTTTATAATTCTACATTTGCTTTTGCTGTCAAGTCAAGGTCGGCAAGGCCAAGTCCGTCCTTCATCATGTAGTAGGCCATTGAGCCAATCATTGCTGAGTTGTCTGTGCAGTATTTGAGCACTGGCGAGAAAAATTCTATTGAATTATCTTTGCACTGCTGTGAAAGTTTGGCTTTCAGCATTGAGTTTGCGCCCACTCCGCCAGCAACAACAAGCTTTTTGATGCCTGTTTGTCTGCATGCTGAAATGGCTTTTTGAGAAAGTTCATCTGTGACGCACTCTTGAAATGAGCGAGCAATATCCTGTGTTGGCACTTGCGCGCCTTTTTGTTCAAGGTTGTGAACGGTGTTGATAACCTCTGTTTTTATGCCGCTGAAAGAAAAATTGAGTGAACCAGCGAGTGATTTTGACACAGTGAAGTTGAAGGTGCGAGCTCCTGACTGAGCCAGTCTGTCTATTTCAGGCCCGCCTGGATATGGCAGGTTGAGTACGCGCGCGACTTTGTCAAACGCCTCACCTGCCGCGTCATCAACAGTTGTGCCCAGCAGCTGCATTTTATTGTAATCGCTGACCTTTAAAAGCGCGGTATGGCCGCCGCTGACCATTAGGCAAACAAAAGGCGGCATTAGCGATGGGTGTGAAATGTAGTTTGCCGCAATGTGGCCATGAACGTGGCTGACAGCAATCAGCGGCAAATCAAGGCTGTACGCCAGGCCTTTTGCGAAATTTACGCCCACAAGCAGCGCGCCAATCAGTCCTGCGCCATAGGTGACCGCTATGGCATCGAGCTGCTCACGCGAAATGCCTGCTGTCGTGATTGCTTCTTCAAAGATATTTGAAATAGCAGTGATATGGTTGCGCGAAGCGACCTCGGGCACTACGCCGCCAAATCGTCTGTGAATATCAATTTGGCTTGCGACGATGTTTGACAGCACCTCGCGACCATTGCGAACAACAGAGATGCTGGTTTCGTCGCAGGACGATTCGATTGCAAGAATATTGACCTCGGCCTTATTTTGCAGGTCGTGGTATTTTTGTACCATTCGATTAAAGTAATTCATGACAATATTATATCAAATCCGACTGGCAAAAGCAAGTGTATTGTGCTTGTAATGATTGCAAAAAAAGCCGCCTGATGTAAGCAGCTTTGATAAACCTGAAAGATTAAATTTTTTTCAGATATTCATTGATAAATTCCTGAATATTGCCGTCCATTACAGACTGAATGTTGCTGTCTTCATAGCCAGTGCGATGGTCTTTGACAAGAGTATATGGGCAAAAAACATAGCTTCGTATCTGGCTGCCCCACTCGATTTTCTTGATTTCACCGCGAATGGCAGCCAATCTTTCCATTTCTTGGCTCTCCTCGCGTTCGACAAGCTTTGAGTAAAGCATTTGCATGGCCATCTCTTTGTTTTGGACCTGAGAGCGCTCGACCTGGCATGCGGTGACAATTCCAGTTGGGATATGCGTTATGCGAACTGCCGACTCGGTTTTGTTTACATGCTGACCGCCTGCGCCTGATGAGCGATAGGTGTCAATTTTGAGGTCCTCAGGGCGAATTTCGATATTTGGCTTATGGTCAAGTTTGGGCATAACCTCTACACTTGCAAATGAAGTGTGGCGGCGTGCGTTGGCGTCAAATGGAGAAATGCGCACCAGTCGGTGAACCCCCTTTTCTGCTTTGAGAAAGCCATATGCGTTCGTGCCCGACACTTCAAAAGTCACCGACTTTATTCCAGCATCGTCGCCATTCAATATATCAACTATTCTTATTTTGAAACCGCTTTTTTCAGCATACATGCGGTACATTCGAAGCAGCATTTCTGTCCAGTCTTGTGCCTCTGTTCCGCCAGCGCCAGCGTGAAGTGTAACTATGGCGTCGCAGCCGTCATATTTGCCTGAAAGAAGTGTCTGTATCTTTGCTTTGTCCACTGCCTGTTCAAGGGCGTGCAAGCTGTTTTCAATATCTGGTTCGAGAGAGCTGTCATGGGTTTCATCGTAAAGCTCGACAAAGGTGCTGCACTCATCAAATAGATTGTCAAGGGTTTTGATTGTGTCAAGTTTGTCTTCACAGACCTTGATTTTTTTGCCTACTTCAAGGACTTTGGCTTGGTCAAGAAAGAAGTCTGGCTGCATTTGCTGTTCTTTCAGTTGGGTCAGAGTTTTATTCGTGGTGGTCGAGTCAAAGACACTCCTTGATAAAAGTCAGGTCGTCTGACAGATTTGATAGTCTTTCTTTAATGTTTTCAAGAATCATGAGTTCCTCCAAAAAATATTATAAATATATTTTACTAAATTGGCGTACACAAGTCAATAGTATTCGCATAGAATAGAGTAAAGAAATAATATTGTCGCAATGTTATTCTTTAACCGTGATTTTTGTGCCGCAAGGCACAAGTAACGACTTTCGTACATATATTTAATGTAGACGGTTTACTTTCAGTAAACAAAATAGGAGGTTTTTATGTCTTTTTACATCAACAATACAAATCCTAACCGTCCGGGGCCGATTTCAGGCAATCCGCTCAATGGGATTTGTGAAAAGGTCTTGATTGAAACCACTAAGGTGTTTGACGCATGCGTTTCTCAAACAACTGAAACTGGCGTTATTCTGCCTGTGACTGGATTCAATCCTGCAAACCCTGTACAACCGCTGACATTTGTATCGGCTCAAAACCAAATCGGTGCAGATGTTGTGGTTTCTGACATTGTTATTGATCGTTTGGACCAAACGCCAAACTATGCAAATGTGTCAATGACAATCACCATTCCTTTGACTGTAACATATCGTGACGCAAATGGCACAATCGGCACTGCATCATCAAGTATTACAGTAAACAAAAGCGCTGTATTGTTCGTGCCACAGCCATCATTCACGCCGATTGACATCAAAGCAAATGCTGTATTTTCAAGCACTATTGGTACAACAACCGCAGAGAATACCTTTACCGTTACTGGCTGCTTGCAAATAGTTGTCAAAGTGACCGCTGTTGTTGACCTGCTTGTTCCATCGTACGGCTACCCTGTAATTCCACCTTGTCAAGCTTGTCAAAATTGCAGTGCATGTGCTGGCGTAGGCGATCTGCCACTTTACCCAACTGCGTCAAACATAAATCGATTCTAACTAAAAAAAAGAGGGATGACCTCTCAGATTGTAGACCAATTAAGCAGGCTGCCAAAAATCAAGTGAGGCGAGGCTCGCAAAATGCACAAAAGCAGGAGTTTAGTTGCCTAAATGACTGTTTTTGAGCGTTTTGCAGTAAACAAAGCAAGAAAAAATTTTGCATTTTTTTCGGTCACGCAGTTTTTCGACAGCCTGAGAGGGGCTGCCCTCTTTTTTTTATGCACATTGCTGCTTAGAATAAAAATTTTGTTTAGCTTTGAAAAGTATTGTCAACGATAGCGTCAACATCTATCCGGCTTGAAGTTTCACCATTGATGTGCAAAAGATATTCAATGTTGCCGCTCTTGCCTTTGATTGGCGAAGCCGCGATGTCGCTAATGCGAAAACCTAGACCAGAAGAGTAGGTCAAAATGTCTTTCAGCAATTTTTTGTGAATAGCTCGGTTTTTTATCACGCCCTTATATTTTTTTGCAATCTCTGCTCCGCATTCAAACTGTGGCTTGAAAAGCAAAACCGATTCGATACTGCCATACAGGGATTTTATGTGCGGCATAATGTGACGGAGTGAGATGAAAGATATGTCGCCCACAACGAAATCGACATCTGGCGCTTGCGAAAGAGTAAGCTTTCGAAAATCTGTATTTTCAAGATTAATCACCCTGCCATCTGAGGCAAGCTCTGGCGCAAGTTCACCATTGCCAACATCGACAGCGTAGACCTTTTGTGCGCCGTGTATGAGCGCGACCTGAGTAAAACCGCCTGTCGATGCACCGATGTCAAGAACCACCTTGTTTGTGAAATCAGTGCCAAAAATTTCGATTGCGCCAAGCAGTTTCTGAGCGCCCCTTGACACAAAAGATTGGTGCTGCGAAATAGTTATATTTTCATTACATAATAGCTCGAATGATGGCTTCGTTACACATTTTTCATTGACAAAAACACAACCGTTTTTGATAAGCTCTTGTGCGGCTGAGCGGGATTTTACTCCCATATTTTCATGCAAAAAAATGTCCAATCTCATAAAATGAGTATACCACATTTTGGGCAAATAAAAAAGCATTTGACCATATAAAATCAAACGCAAAGATTTTCGCTGGCAAAAAGCTATACATTCAAATCTTCAAACATTTCGCTCAGCGAAAGGTCAAGCGCCTTCGCAAGCTTTGCGCACTTATTATAGATGGCACATTGATGTCTTTTTCCCATCTTGAAATATTTTGCTGATTTGTATGAATTAACTCGGCTAGCTGCGCCTGCGAATAGCCATATTTTTCACGCCAATACCGTAATATTTCACCTACCGTCATGTTTGCTCCATTTATTTATTTTTTATAACACATTTATAGGTAAAATATTCGATAACACATATTTGTGTAAAAACGATATTGCATAAAAAAAGATGCTTAAAGCATCTCCGGCTGTTGAAAAACTGCGCGAACGAAAAATTTCTTGAAATTTTTCTTGCTGTGTTTACTGAAAAACGCCTAAAAACAGTCATTTAGGTCACTAAACTCCTGCTTTTAGGCATTTTTCGAGCCTTGCCTCGCTTGTTTTTGAACAGCCTAATTGATTTTGTCTACAGTCTGAGATGCATAAAGCATCTCATTAAGCAGGTTTTTTGCCTATTCCAAGCTGACGATGTAGTAGTACACTGGCTGACCGCCATATGCAGCGGTAACTTCACAGTCTGGATATTTTGCGGCAAGCTTTTCGGCAAGAGCATTGGCCTCCTCTTCGCGTATGTCTTCGCCAAAGAAAAGAGTAATGTTCATTACCTCATCGCTCATCATTTTTTCAATCAAGCCTTCGGTAGTTTCTGAAACATGCTTGCCTTTTGCAAGAATAGCCTTGTCGTCAAGGCCTATGATTTCGCCAACCGAAAGGTCAAAGCCGTCGACATGAGTGTCGCGCACGGCATAAGTGACCATACCTGAACGAACGCCCTTGATGGCATCGGTCATTGCCTCGGTGTTTTCTTCAACTGAAACATCAGGATTGAAAGCGATTGAAGCGCTGATGCCTTCTGGGATTGAACGCGTAGGAATGATTATCAAATTTTTATTTGTCAGGTCATTGGCCTGCTCTGCTGCAAGTACAATATTTTTGTTGTTTGGGAAAACAAAGACATTGCGCGCTGGCACTTTATCGGCAGCGGCTGCAATATCTGCCGCAGACGGGTTCATTGTCTGACCGCCTACGATAATTTCATCAACAGCAAGATCCTTAAAAATAGCAGAAAGCCCATCGCCAGGCGCTACTGCAATCATGCCGTGTTCTTTTGTTTCCTCAACAGCTACCGCTTTTTTCTTGAGTTCACGGTTCTGCTCGCGCATGTTTTCAATCTTCATGTTGTAAAGCTCGCCAAGCTCCATAGCGTATTCAAGTGCCTTGTATGGCTCGTTTGAATGCACATGGACTTTGACTAGGTTGAGGTCGCCAATGCATATGACAGAATCGCCGATTTGCATAAGCTTCTCGCGCAGCTTGTCGATATCGGCTTCGGTGGTCTTTTTCTTCATATGAATAATCATGTACTCAGTGCAATATGCATATTGTATGTCTTCAAGGGCATTGATGTCGGCAATAACATCGTCGACAGTTTGAGGCTTCTTTTCATCGTCAAACTGGAACTCAAAGTCCTCTTCACCCATCAGCAGTTTGTAAAATCCTGTGAAAATGACGATTATGCCGCGACCGCCCGCGTCGACAACGCCTGCTTTTTTAAGAACTGGAAGCATTTCAGGGGTCTGTTTGAGGATTTCCTCACCTGTTTCAAGTACCTTTTTGAGGAAAACTTCAAAATCATCGCACTTCTTTGCAACGTTGACAGCGTTTTCTGCCATTACGCGAATAACGGTCAAGATAGTACCTTCTTTTGGTTTTGTCACTGCCTTGTAAGCGATGTTTGCGCCTTCCTGCATGGCTTTTGCAAAGATTTTTGTGGTGATTTCGCCGCCTGCTTTGGCTGTTTCTGAACAGAAGCCCTTGAAAATCTGTGATGTGATTACCCCGCTGTTGCCACGTGCGCCTTTGAGCGCACCCTTTGCAAATGCTTGGCTGAGCGCGTCAATATTGTTGTTAATGCACTGAGATACTTCATTGACTGCTGATTTCATTGTGAGAAACATGTTTGTTCCTGTATCACCATCTGGTACAGGGAATACGTTGAGTGAGTCAACATATTTTTTATTTTGTTCGAGAAGCCCAGCTCCGGCTACTATCATCTTGCGGAAAGTCGCTCCGCTTATCGTCTTTATCATTTTAAAAAACTCCTAAACTCTGACTCCGACAACATGAACATTGACAGCGTCAACAAGCATACCGGTGAAATTTTCAACGCTATACTTTACAGCCTTGCGAAGTGATTCGGCAACGGCAGAAATAGACACACCGTATTTCAAAATACAGTACACGTCAATGTAGATTCTGTTGTCGATATGACTTATCTTAATCCCTTTGGAGTAAGATTCTTTTTTTATTAATTCATTGGCACTATCTCGCAGCGACCTTGACACAAGATCGACTACGCCATAGCAATCAAGAGCAGCATATCCCGCGACAATCCTGATTGAATTGTCGGAGATGGAAATATTGCCGATATTCATGCCGATACTCGCCTTAGCCGGCTTTTTTATGGGCTTTATCGCGCTG
>CAMLUY010000023.1 GCA_946487985.1 uncultured Clostridia bacterium | reverse complement strand
CGCAAATCCATACACGCTGACATCAGGCAGCAATCAGGCGCATGGCTTTTATGGTAGCGTTGCAGCATCGGTTGTTTCATCAAACAAACTTGAAAGCACGGGTGAAATTGACGTTGCCGTCATCGACGGACAAAATGCACAGAACATTTTGAGTGGCAAGCTTGACGCAAGCGCAACATTCACATGGGAAAACATCTGGTCGCAAAGCGGCATACATTTTGAAATAATCATCTCATCTTCGACAGGGAAAACGCTGATTGATGGTGTAGACGGCCTGCGACACGCAGATTACAGCTTTAACCTTGTTGATGATAAATACGTGCTGACAGTAAATAAAGCCCTTCTTCCTGAGGGCGAAACCACCGTGCTTGTACGGGCAATGTGCGACAATATGCTCACCTCAGAGCAAACATCTGCATCAGTGACGCGCCTGCCAAGTTTTGCAGCAGGTGCGATGACACTCAGCGAAGACGGTATTTTGACAATTACAGGCGAAGACACTTTTGATGTCCTTATTCAGCTGAATATTTCAAGCGCATCAGCACCAATCGAAAAATTGTATACCAAAGATTCAACTTCGCTTGAAATCGACCTTATGGTTGATGGCATGCTTGCCGATAACTATGGGCAATACTCAATCAGCGCTATTGCTGTCGATGGTGAAAACATGCTTCCTTCTGCAAACGCTCAAACTATCAATGGCAGCAAGCTGCAAAACATTGAAAACGTAGAGGTAAAGGACGACGGCTATATTTATCTGACTGTTCCTGCGCAAGATTATTCGGACGCAATCGTTGCAGCAAGATATGAAAAGCCAAACGGACAGACAGTTGAAATTCAACTGTATCCACAGACCCAGTCTTATATTATTAATCAAATCAAAATCTACATCATCGACCTGTTTGATGCCTTTGGAGCGAACATGTCAGGCATTGCCGAAGTTTGCAACTTTGCGTTCTCTCTCAGAAAGACAGGCAACGTCAACTCGGCTTGGAAGGCACTGCAAATCGGCTTTGACACAGACAGTGCGACCATGATTCGTGGCACTGACCTTGAAAAAGACTACATCATCTATGATGAAAACATTACAAATACAGCCAGCCTTGTATATCGCATCTATGAGTACGACTTTGAAAAGCAAACATATGTATTGAATGTTGAACAGTCAGGTTTCATTACAGCAGACGATGTGATGGGCTTCTGGGCAACTGACGGACAAGGCGAGGGCATCTTCACCAAAACATCGGGGGCAAATCCAGACCTGACATACACGCCAGTTGCAGCCGCGTTCATCAACGACCTTCTTGACTTTGCTGAGTACGGGGAATTTAGGATTCGCATTGCTCGACTTGACAAAGACGAAAGCGGGCTTTACACTCAGCGACAATATCGGGACATCGATTACAGCAAGCTCAATACAATTCTGGTTGACCCAGAAGACCAGCGCAATATCACAATCAGCAACAATGTCCTTCAATGGTTCTGGACGTCTGCTATTGACCAGGCCGAAGAGTCATACAGACCGACAGCGTACTATGTTCACTTCGCACCAAACGATGGTTCGGCAGAGCACAGGGTACTTGCATACTCAAACAGCCTTGACCTGCGCACAGCAAACCTCAACCCAGGCACATCATACAACATTACGGTAACTGCCGTTTCAAACAACAATCAAGTTATTGCGTCAGAGTCGGCAGGACAGATAAGTTCAATGCGATATTATCAGCCAATCAGCGTGAATGTAAAAAATGGCCGCCTTGTCTTTGACGAAGAGCAGCTCAAAGCAACTGATTTCATGCAGGCAATCATAAACTATTTTGCAAACCCAACTTCGGCGCAGCCACTTTATCAAACACTTGCAACGCAGACCTTCACATCACCATTTATGATATCTGGCACAGGCCTTGCAAATGCTACCATAGGCCTCAGATTCGCAACCATCAATGGTGACGCTCAGACAGGAGCGCGCTATGAACTCAATGTACGCGCGGTTCACCTGTTCCCAGACTTCCAGATTACAAACGCGACATCACTTTCTGAAAGCTCGTCGCTTTCATGGCTTGAACTTCTCGACCTTTATGCAGACAGCCTTGGCAGCACAGATAATGAAGTTGCCGCTCGCACAATAATCGATGCGCTGACGGGCGCAAACAAAGGCCTTTTCGACGACGCAATTCTCTTTGACGACATTGCGAAAAACGTACCTGCTGGCAGATACAACATCGTTGCATATCACAAAGGCCGTGACAATATCATTGACAGTGATTTCTCACAAGCACACGAAATTTTCGTCACAGCATCGGCAGCTATGGTGCTTGATATGGAAACAAGCAGCGAAGGCAACAACTATGTGGTGACTTTTGGCAGCAGCCAAACCTATATTGACAGCAATGGCGATGGACAGGATTACACTCTGACAGAAACCAAACAGTACAAAATGTTTTTCAGATATGGCTATCAGAATGTCAATGGCAGCCTCAGTTATGAGAGCGGCATTGAGTTCATGATAAGATATGTTGATGGCAACTGGGAAATTTACTGCGGCGATACTCTTCTTGATGGTGTCATCAGCAACGTCGACGACGGCAGCACGATTGGCGGGTTCAAAATCAGCCTGACAAACTTGCGCACAACATATGATAAAAACATTGCCGCGCGCGCAGGCGGAGAGTTGAGGGCAAACACACCAATTCATGTTGACGTGTATGCATACTCAGGCGACAACGGCTTCGTCCTGAACGGTAAAAGCGCGACATTTACACTTCGCTATCTTGACCTGCCGCAGGACAGTTTGGAGTTCACAAATGGCAGGCTGATGGTTCGCACAACTCTTGACAACAACAATGCTCTTCTCATGCGATACCTTGGCGATGGCTCAGAACAGGCAACAGAGACCTTCCAGCTCTATGGCGGAAGCACAGAAATCCTTTTGCCGCGAACAGGACACTACTCATACATAGTTCTTTCACTGCGAGGCTCAATTTCATACAATACTGTCAATGTTGAAAGCAAGACCTATGCGATTGAAGACTTGTACAAACTGAACTCGCCGACCATGACGACGCGTGACAACGATTTGTACATTACCTACAACACAAGTGACCTTAATTACGCAGAAGGCAATACATTGCAGTTCTATCTCAGCAACAACAACAGTAATGGAGAATACTACTATCACAGCGAGATTACAAGAACAGATCGTGCACTGACATATGAAGTTGGCTCTCTTAATGAAGATGGGGAAGTTGCAAATTCATCAGAGCTTACAGCCACTGAGTTTTCATCATACCTCCTTGGCAACAGCGCAAACCATCTTGAAATTAACAATGCAACAGGCAATGAAGAACACCACGCAGATTTTATATTGACGTTCCAGAATAAAGCTGAAAAAACAGAAGAAGGCATTGATGTCAAGATGATTTTCTCATCTGCAATAGGCACAATCAGCGCAAAAATGCTCAATGCTGTTGCTGACATTCCTCAAATTGTTGGCGGCAACATCACTTGGCAGACCGTTCAATCACTGCCAGAACTTGCAGATGGCAGCTCAATCGTTTATGGCATAGACGTAAAATACTTCAAAAAGATTGTTTCTGACAGTGGCGCTGAAAGCTATGAATATCAGCACACTGACACCTTCTACACGACAGGCACAAGTCTTGACGCAGCATACGTCAGTCAGCAATATGACTTCTTCATCATCGAGGTCAGTGCATACGCAGGCATTGCACGTGCGGGCGCCGAGGCGGGAGCAATCACAACTATCGAAGGTGAGTACTTCAATCTTTACAACAGTCAGAAATATGTTGACGGAACAACACAGGTGCTTCGCGGACAGATTATGGCAGCAGGTTCGCAGACACATCCAATCGGCCGTGCAAGTACACCTCTGCTGGCGCCATCATCATCAATCAACAATCTTGGCGTAAAGGATGGCAATGTCGTGTTCTATATTACGCGCGATGACTATGGTGGGTCAATCACGGCAGAAAATAGCAGCGATGCAGCTCAGCGCATTACACTTTATGCAAGCTTCACACGTGCGGGCTCGCCAGTGGTTCAGCAAATCACAGGCAGCTTTGCCTTCGCGTCGGACTCTTCAGCGCCGAACTATGTCCTAGTGACTTTCACGCCTGACGAGGGGCAACTCAACGATGTCAGTCCATTTGATATTTTGGTATACATTTACACAGACGGGCAACTTCGTTCAAAGCCATTGACAATAAGCAATGTGTACAAGATGACAGCAGTTTCAAGTGCATACTATCAGATCAATCGGTCAGATACAAATACAATCATTGACTTTACAAAATACTTCGATAATGTTTCGATTGCACACGACAACTCCTGCTACAACATAACAATTTCGTATGTGTCGGCAGGATCAGAAGATCCACAAACTGTTCAAATTACAAACAGCAGCGAGCAGAAGACCTTTGCTCTGACGAACAATATTACATCGCTCAGCATTCGCGTCAATGATGGACAAGACGCCACAACGGTTGGCCGCAAACTTATTCTCAGCAGCGACACACTGACTTTAAATGTTGAAAGCACGGCTGTAAAAGACGGTGCAGAGAATCTTTTGGAAATCACTTGGGACGAAACAAACTTCAAGTTTGACTGGGCTTGGACAACTCCTCAGACTGATGAGTATGAGTACTACTACACAATAGAAGTTGGCTCAGTCAGAAAGACAGGCTTTACAAACAATACATTCTACATGCCAGAAGACACCGGCACAATCAATCTTTTCAGCATTCAGGCTCGCAAAATTACCAATGAAGGTGATGGCACGCTGTACCTTTACTCTGAACCGATTGAATACGGTCAGATTGTCAGATACTCGCTCTTTGCTGGCGGCAATGGCACTCAGTCCAATCCATACAAGATTGATACGGCAGAGCAGTTCTACGACATTGCAAAGAGAAATCACATTGACCAGAAATTCTACTTCCAGCTTACTGACAACATCACTATCGGCTTCTCAGAAATGATGAATGATGACAGCAGCCTTCTGATGCCGACATTCTATGGCTCGCTTGACGGTGATGGCTATCAGATTTCCATCACGGCCGACAGACTGCTTGATATGTCAAATTACAGCTTTGCAGTTGATGGCATGATCAGCAATGTCACTTTCAACAAATACTTTGCACTGTTTGAGTCAATCGCTTCTGGCGCAGAAGTGTCAGACCTTAAACTTGGCCTTGACATCAACTATCGCAGCCTGAATGGCGACAACGCATTGGTTGCACCGCTTGCACTTTACAACTACGGCTCGCTGAACGGAGTTGAAACCAGCTCGTTTGGCATAAGCTATCTGACAGGTCAAAGTTCGGCAAACAATATCTTTGTTGGCGGTATTGTTGGTATCAACCTTGGCAGCATTGAAAACTGCAAAAACAGCGCATCGTTCACATACAACATGACGCAACGACTTAATATGAATTTTGGCTATGCAGGTATTGCGGTGGTCAATGCAAGCCAGGGCGGAACAAATGGCAGCATCAGAAACAGCTTCAACTCAGGCAACAAAGAAATCGTTGTCGGGCTTTCAAACAGTGTGGTCTATGGCAGTGGAATAACCCTTTACAATACCGGCATTATTGAAAGGTGCGGCAATGATGGAAACATTACGCTTTCGGCAGGCGTTGGCGTAACAACAAGCACGGGATATTTGACAGGTATTGCGACAACAAGCAGCTCGGGCAGCATTTTGAACTGCTTCAATAATGGTCAGCTGACTTCATCATCTGGCTCGCTCAGCCTGAACGTTGCAGGCATCAGCTATTCACTCAATAATGGCAGCATCAAAGGGCTTGTTGATACACGCGGCTATGCGCTTGTTCGCTCATGCCGTTATGCACCAGCTGATGGTGGCTACAACTACACAGTTCAGGGCAGTGGCACAAACTCAAACATCACGACAAGCACAATTACCGCAACAGACTTTGATTGTGGCAACGGCTATCGCATGTATATTCGATCGGTGACAGGCGGATATCAGGCTTCAATCGAATAGGCAGAAGCATTGTGCGCGATTGAATAACAAAAAGATGTTTTAAAAACAGCAAAAAGAGAATAACATATATCTATGAAAAAGTTTTTTACAAAGTTTTCTTCGCTTTTCATGATATTGTTGTTCTCTTTTTTGTTTCTGCCAGGCTTTACAAGCGCGAGCGCTGCCAAGCCTGACGATTTCATCATGCTTTCACTGAACATTTCAAGTACTGGGCAGGTCACACAGTCGCTACGATTTTCAGTTGGCAGCCAGAGGCTTGACAGCTTGAAAGAAAATGATGGTGAAAAGGTGGTTTTCCTTACAAACCTTTTATCGTCAGTCAACGAACTGCGTACAGAATTTCTGCTGTCCTTTACAGTGAAATACATCAAAAACCCAAATGAAAATTATGCCATCAACCGTGGGCTTGTGCTGACAAGCACGGTGTACAATGACAGCAGCGATACTGTTGGCTTTGACATTGTCTTTACAAGCCTGGGCTCCTGGAAGTACTATCACTCGCAAGACACCGATGACGACTCTGATTCGCAGACAGAGCCATCAGGCAACGCCTTCATAAGCAAAAATTCTTCACAAAGCCAGTTCCCTTTTTCAGGCAGCATGCAAATCAGTGAGGGGCAAAGCGTGCTTGTCGGACAGCGATACAAAGACAAATACCTTTCGGCAGCAGCAGGGCTATCCTTTGAAGACGTTCTCGCTCAGCAGTACAGCCCATCATTTGTGTACGACTATGCAACGCCATTTTCAAGGCTGAGAAGCGATGCCACTGAAAAGGTTAAAGACAGCGCGGGCAATACTCACCACGTTTGGGTGGTAAAGGAGCAGGCGCTCTCGTCAGACAACAGCATCAGCCTTTATCAATATCAAATCAACACTGGCTGGTGGTATCTGACCGCGCTTGCAGTTACGGTCGCAATCAGCGGTGCGGCAATCGCAATCAGCGCCTGCGTTCGCCGCCGAAAAAACAAAGTTGACAGCGCAAAATAAAGCGCTGTTTTTCTTTATTTTAGCTTTTTGACAGCCAGAAAAAGGCTTGCGCACAATATTCACAAAACATTTTCTTCATACTAGTTGAAATTTGCCACCTTTTGTGGTAAAATAACATGGTTAAAAGGGTTGAAGAAAATGAAAAACGAAAAAATCAGAAATATTGCAATAATTGCCCATGTAGACCATGGAAAGACCAGTCTTGTGAACGAGCTTCTCAAACAGGGCAGCGTTTTTCGTGATAATCAGGAAATTGTTGACAGAGTAATGGACTCGAATGACATTGAGCGTGAGCGTGGAATTACCATTCTTTCAAAGAACTGCTCATGCGTTTTTGACGGCGTAAAAATCAATATCATCGACACTCCGGGTCACGCAGATTTTGGTGGCGAAGTTGAACGTGTGCTCAAAATGGTTGATGGGGTTTTGCTTGTTGTCGATGCATATGAGGGGCCAATGCCACAGACCCGCTTTGTTCTTGAAAAGGCGCTTGCATTGGGCTTAAAAGTCATTGTTGTTGTCAACAAGATTGACAGGCCAGACGCACGCATAAGCGAAGTGATTGACGAAGTGCTTGAACTCTTTCTTGAACTTGATGCTGATGATGAGCAGCTGTCATCACCATTTATCTTTGCCTCAGCTCGCCAAGGCATTGCAAGCGAAAACAAAGATGAAAAGGGCAGCGACATGACCCCGCTTTTCAGAAAGATTATCGACTACATTCCAGCGCCAGAAGGCGATGAAGATGCGCCTTGCCAGATGCTTGTTTCATCGGCAGAGCACAACGACTATGTCGGCAAGCTGGCGGTTGGGAAAATCAGCCGTGGCAAGCTGCAAGTTGGTCAAAGCATAACTCTTTGCAACTTCCATGACCATGACAAAAACGTTCGCTCAAAAGTTGTCAGCCTTTTCGTTTTTGAGGGCTTGAAAAAAGTACCGGTTGAAAGCGCAATAGTGGGCGAAATCGTCTGCGTTGCAGGCATTGATGGAATTCAAATTGGCGACACAGTCTGTGACAGCTCTTGCGCGCAGCCTGTCGAGTTTGTCAAGATTGCCGAGCCAAGCGTAGAGATGACCTTTATGGTCAACGACAGCCCATTTGCAGGCAAAGAGGGCAAGTTTGTCACCAGCAGACACCTTCGTGACAGGCTTTACAAAGAGGCAGTCAAAGACCTTTCACTCAAAGTTTCAGACGGCGAAACAGCCGAGCAGTTCAAAGTTTGCGGCCGCGGCGAGATGCACCTTTCAATCCTGATTGAAAATATGCGTCGCGACGGATTTGAGTTCCAGGTATCTATGCCAAAAGTTTTGATAAAAAATATCGATGGCGTCAAGTGCGAGCCTATTGACAGATTGATACTTGATGTGCCAGAGGATTGCACGGGTACTGTAATGCAGAAAATGGGCATTCGCAAGGGCGAAATGGTGCAAATGACACCTCATGGCAACCGAATGAAAATGGAGTTCTTGATTCCGTCACGCGGACTGTTCGGTTTTAAAAGCGAGCTTCTTACAGACACAAAAGGTGAGGGCGTAATCAACTCTGTGTTCTATGAATATCAGCCATGGAAGGGTGAAATCAAGCGCCGCACCTACGGCTCGCTGATTGCACATGAAACAGGCGAAGCGGTAGTGTATGGGCTTTACAACGCACAGGAGCGCGGCGATCTTTTCATCGGCGCAGGCACACCGGTATATGCCGGCATGGTGGTAGGTCAAAACCCAAAAGGCGACGACATCGTTGTCAATGTATGCAAGAAAAAGCACCTTGCAAACATGCGTGCATCAGGCAGTGATGAAGCGCTGCGACTGACACCTCCGAGGAAGCTCAGCCTTGAAGACGCCATTGAGTTTCTTGCCGATGATGAGATTTTGGAGGTTACACCAAAATCGTTCAGAATCCGCAAGATTATTCTTGACCACAATATGCGCATGCGTGAGCGCGGCAAACTGTTGCGCGGCGAACTTTAATAGAAAGGAGATTCTGCAATATGATGACGCCAAAAGACAGACGAGATTTGAAAAAGACCAGCAAAAGACTGATGTGGTTTTTGATTG
Organism: uncultured Clostridia bacterium; assembly: GCA_946487985.1. Lineage (GTDB taxonomy): Bacteria > Bacillota > Clostridia > Christensenellales > UBA1242 > Caccovivens. The sequence continues at coordinate 1,440 of CAMLUY010000023.1, read as the reverse complement.
CTGTATTCATTTTTGACGCCTTCATCTGCTTTTTGCTCATCAAATATGCCGACATGCACCCAGCGGTCAATGGACTGATAATCATTTGCATTACCGGACTTTTATACTTGCTCTTTTTGGCGATATGTGCTAAAATTGATAAAAAGAAGCAGGAGCGTATTGCGAAATCGGGCAAAAAAGATCCGTTTAGCAAGAATTAGGAGGGAAGTATGGCTGAATTTAAAATCATGCCTCACAATCTTGAAGCTGAACAAGCCGTACTGGGCTGTATTTTGATTGACAGTCAGGCGCAAGCAGATATCCTTGGCCTTATGAAAGAAGACGATTTTTACACAGAGGCGCACAAAAACATTTACAGCACCATGGTAAAAATCTATCAAAAGTCAACACCTGTCGACTTTGTCACTCTTTCTGACCAGCTTGATAAAGATAAAATTCTTGATAAGGTGGGCGGGATTGAATACATAACCGCTCTGACCAATGTTGTGCCATCAGCGGCAAACTTTAAATTTTATTGCGACATTGTCAAGGGCGACTCAATAAAGCGCAAGCTGATTCATTCAGGACAGCGCATTATTGAAGACGCATACAAAAGCGAAGACAAGGAAAAAAGCCTGCTCTTTGCTGAAAAAGAAATCTTCGACATTGCAGAAAAACAAGGACGGTCTGCGCTTGAACACGTGGGTCAGCCAGAAGGCGCAATCAAGCACGTTATTGACAAGTTTGACTCTATCGCAAAAGACCCAACATCGCTTAAAGGCATTCCGACTGGCTTTAAAGAATTTGACCAGATTACAAACGGCCTTCAAAACAGTGACCTCATCTTGCTTGCCGCACGTCCTGGTGTTGGTAAAACATCTTTTTCAATGAACATTGTCATCAATGCGGCCGCAGAGCAAGGCAAAACTTGCGCGGTGTTCTCGCTTGAAATGAGCAAGGAGCAGCTGATGCAACGTGCAATCTGCTCGCTTGCAAAAGTGTCAATGGCGAAAGCTCTCAACGGCACAATGGACGCCGAGGAGTGGAAAAGAATTTGGCAGGCAACCAAAAAGCTTGAACAAAGCAACCTTTACGTTGATGACTCATCAATGACGACCCCGCAAGACGTGCTTGCAAAGTGCAGGCGCTTGAAGGCAAAGCAAAATGTTGACCTTATCATGATTGACTATATTCAGCTGATGACGTCGGGCAGCACACGAAAGGGTGAAAACAGACAGAATGAAGTCAGCGACATTTCACGAAACCTGAAAATCGCAGCCAAAGAGCTGAACGTGCCAATCATCGTTCTGTCACAGCTGTCACGTGGCGTTGAAAACCGTACCGAAAATGGTCACAGACCAATGCTTGCCGACCTTCGTGATTCTGGTGCGATTGAGCAGGACGCCGACATCGTGCTTTTCCTTTACAATCCAGAAAAATACAACGATGTGCCGCAGGAAG
>CAMLUY010000022.1 GCA_946487985.1 uncultured Clostridia bacterium | reverse complement strand
AGAAGTATATCACAATGTGAATCTTTCAGAAGACACCGATTGATTTTTGTAAAGTTTTATGATAAAATAAAATTGTCAATGGAATTTGAATAATCAAATTTTGACTAAGGGGGGAGATATGGCTTACGTAAATTGGTGCCAAAAATGGGAAGAAAAGCAGGACGAAAGAGAGGAGATGCGCCAAGCGGCGCGCTTGGAGCAGGCAAAGCTTGACGCTGAAATTAAAGCGAAGCAGGCTAAGATTGCTGAGACGAACGCAGAATTGAAATCTCTAAAATATTATGCGATACCTGCAAAAGGAACAACCTTTGAGCAGCTTTCCTTGTTGCCGCCGATTGAGAAGTCAAATACGGTCGAAACTCTTGGTTTTGAACAATTAGAAATAAATCATCTTTTAATATCTGACGAAGATATTGAAAAAGAATAGCGCAATTTCAGGTTAAACGTATTATATTTGTGCTGATTTTTCAAAAAGCTTGCATTGGCATGAAATCCGAAAGGATATTCTTTTGCTGCAAGCTTTTTATTTTTTTATAATGATGTTTTTTAAATTTGCAAAAGTTAATTTGACATATTTCTGCTATTATTGTATCATATAAATATGGTTATATTAGGAATTGACCCAGGCTATGGGATAATAGGATACGGCGTAATTAATACAGAAAAACCAGACATGGTTGTAGACTATGGCACAATCACAACGCCAAAGGAAGACAGCATACCGGTACGTCTTGAATCGATTGAGAAAATCCTGAAATACATTCTTGAAAAATTCAAACCTGATGTTGTCGCCATTGAAGAGCTTTTTTATTTTAAAAACCAAACAACGATAATACCAGTAGCCCAAGCGCGAGGTGTTATCCTTTTGACATGCCAAAAATATTGCGGCAACATATATGAGTACACGCCTTTGCAAATAAAGCAGGCACTCACTGGTCAAGGCAGGGCAGAAAAGGCACAAGTACAGTACATGGTAAAGGCAATTCTGAATCTCAACTCTATTCCTAAGCCTGACGACGCCGCCGATGCACTGGCCGTTGCAATATGCCACAGCCAGACAAGCCCAATGCTTAATTTGAACAAGGCTTAAAACTTAACAAATTTATTTTATATCGAGTAGGAGTGAACATGATTTCCTTTTTAATTGGCTCAATAGAAGAGAAAATGGAAGGCGCAATAGTTGTCAATGTAGGCGGCGTAGGATTTGAAGTGTCGGTATCGTCGAACACATTGCAATCGCTGCCAATGCCAGGTGAAAGCGCAAAAGTTTATACATACATGTCGGTTCGCGAAGATGACATCTCTTTGTTTGGTTTTTCAAGTATAGAAGAGCGCGACGTTTTCAATCAGCTGATAACCGTGTCTGGTATTGGCCCTAAAATGGCACTGGCAATTTTGTCAGGCCTATCTTTGTCCGACCTTGTAATAGCTATTACCAAAGAAGACGTAAAGATTCTTTCTAAAATCAAAGGTCTAGGCAAAAAAACGGCAGAACGTCTGTGTTTGGAACTTAAAGATAAGCTGAGTATGTTTGGCGTTGCCGAAAGTGCTCAGCAAACTTTTGATGTTGACTATGATGAAGATGCCGTTCAAATGGCAACTGATACGCTAATAAGCCTTGGAATAAACAAGAATGAAGCATACATGCTTGCGAGAGCTAATGCTGCAAACAATGCAACTGCCGAAGAAATCATTTCAAAATCTTTGAGGAGGTATAAAGGTTGATGGAACAAAACGACAGATTTATTACTAGCACAAAAAACCTGACAGATGCAGAGATAGAAAATTCGCTGCGCCCAACTTCTTTTGACGAATATATAGGCCAGGAAAAAGTCAAAGAATCTCTGTCAGTGTACATTAAAGCGGCAAAGTCAAGAAAGGAAAGCCTTGACCATGTATTGTTGTATGGTCCTCCCGGACTTGGCAAAACTACACTTTCGCATATTATTGCCAATGAACTAGGTTCTCAATTTAAAGTCACCTCTGGGCCAGCCATTGAACATGCTGCTGACCTTGCCGCTATACTGACAAACTTAAACCAAAACGATGTTCTTTTTATAGACGAAATACACAGACTGAACAAAACGGTAGAGGAAATCCTATATCCTGCAATGGAAGACTTTGCACTTGACTTTATAGTCGGTAAAGGTCCATCAGCGCGAAATATGCGACTGAAAATAAAACCGTTTACGCTGATTGGTGCAACGACTAGGGCGGGCATGCTGACCAATCCTCTTCGAGATAGATTTGGGGTTATTTGCCGCCTTGAACTTTACAATACAGATGAGCTGGCGATAATAATAAACCGTTCGGCGTCTATTTTGGGCGTCAATATAGACAACGACGCTGCCATTGAAATTGCCAAACGTTCTCGCGGTACACCGCGTATTGCCAATCGTCTGCTGAAACGTGTGAGAGATTATGCCCAAGTGATTGGTCAAGGCAAAGTAACAAAAGATCTGGCAAATAAAACCCTTCAAATTATGGAAATTGACGAGCTCGGTCTTGACACTATTGACAGAAAAATACTCAACTCAATCATAAGCAAATTTGGGGGAGGGCCTGTCGGTCTTGATACTTTGGCTGCGACAATAAGCGAAGATGCTACTACAATAGAAGACGTCTATGAGCCATATCTTTTGCAGCTTGGGTTTATTTCACGTACTCCGCGCGGCCGCGTCGCTCTTGAACCTGCATACAAACATTTTAATTTGCCTTATGATAAGTCAAATGTTTAGTAAAAAACACTAAAATCAAAAAGTTTAAAAAATATAGAGAAAGACATTATGAATGACAACATTGAAAATAAAAATTTATTACTCAAAAGCAGCTATTACTATGATTTGCCAGAAGAACTGATTGCGCAATCGCCAATAGAGCCGCGCGACCATTCTCGTCTTTTGGTATTCAATCGAAAGAACAAACAGATTGAGCACAAGCACTTTTATGATATAATTGACTATTTAAAGCAGGGTGATGTGCTGGTAATAAACAATACACGTGTTTTACCAGCGCGTCTTTTTGGCTATAAAGATACTGGTGCAAAAATAGAAGTGCTATTGCAAAAAAGACTGGACCTGAAAACTTGGGAAGTAATAGCCAAGCCTTTCAAGCGACTTAAAGAAGACACCAAACTGGTATTCAGCCAAAATCTGTCATGCCGAATCGTTGAAAAACAAACTTATGGTCTTTGCAAAATAGAATTTGAATTTGATGGAGTGTTTGAAGAACGACTGCTGGAAGTTGGACAGATGCCGTTGCCGCCATACATTCATGAGAAGCTCAAAGACAAGGAAAGATACCAGACGGTTTACTCAAAAATCAATGGCTCATCAGCTGCGCCAACCGCAGGATTGCATTTTACAGATGAATTATTGCAAAGGATAAAGGATAAGGGTGTAAAAATTGTTGAAGTATTACTTCATGTGGGCTTGGGCACATTCCGTCCAGTAAAAGAGGATAACATTCTCAACCATCAAATGCACAGTGAGTATATAGAAATGTCGCCAGAAAACGCTCAAATCCTCAATCAAGCAAAGAAAAATGGTCAGCGAATTATAGCAGTAGGTACAACATCAGTGCGTGTTCTTGAAAGCTGCTGTGATGAAAGTGGGCAAATTGTTCCTCAAAAACGAGAAACTGATATTTTTATTTATCCTTCATATAAATTTAAAATTGTAGATGCTCTTATTACAAACTTTCATCTTCCTGAAAGTACTCTCATTATGCTTGTAGCAGCTTTTGCAGGGTACGATAACACAATGAACATTTACAACTGTGCCGTTTCCGAAAGATACAGGTTCTTTTCTTTTGGTGATGCTATGTTTATAGAGTAGTACGCATTGCATAATACAATATATAGTGTGTTGTATTTACATATTACTTCATATAAGGAGAAATAATGAATCAATTTAAATTTGAACTTATAAAGGAGTGCCCGCATACTCATGCACGCGCAGGCATTCTTCATACACCGCATGGCGATATTGAAACGCCTGTTTTTATGCCAGTAGGAACACAAGCAACAGTGAAAGGCGTTAAGCCAGAAGAATTGAAGGACATTGGCGCACAAATCATTTTGTCAAATACCTATCATCTGTATCTACGACCGGGGCATGAAATAGTGAAACGAGCAGGTGGGCTTCATAAATTCATGAATTGGGACAAGCCTATCTTGACAGACAGCGGCGGATTTCAAGTTTTTTCCTTGTCATCACTTCGAAAAGTTACAGATGACGGAGTAGAATTTCGTTCACATCTCAATGGCGCAAAGCATTTTATCACGCCAGAAAAAGACATGGAAATTCAGGAAGCTTTGGGGGCGGACATTATCATGGCTTTTGACCAGTGCACCGAAGCGGGGTGCAGCTATCAAGAAGCCGTTGAGGCCAGACGCAAAACAAAGCTTTGGCTGGAAAGATGCTTTAAAGCACATACAACAGAAAATCAAATGCTTTTTCCAATAGTACAAGGAAATATGTTCAAAGACTTACGCAAACAATGTGTTGAGGATTGCCTTCCATATGCCAAATGTGGCATAGCGGTCGGCGGACTGTCAGTCGGTGAAGAAAAGAGCGTAATGTACGATATCTTGGATTTTTTGCATCCAATGCTACCAGAAGAACAACCGCGATATTTGATGGGCGTTGGCTCGCCAGATTGTTTGGTAGAAGGATTTGCGCGCGGCATTGATATGATGGACTGTGTTCTGCCTACTCGAATCGCAAGAAATGGCACAGCCTTTACCAAGCACGGTAAATTGGTGATAAAGAACGCTGCTTTCAAGGACGATTTCAACTCAATCGAAGATGACTGCGACTGCTATGCATGCAGGCATTATTCGCGAGCGTATATTCGTCACCTCATCAATGCTGGCGAAATGCTTGGCGCGCAACTTCTTTCAGTGCACAATCTCCGCAATCTTGTGCGCCTTGCAAGTGATTGCAGAAAGGCTATCATTGGCGGATATTTCAAGGATTTTAAAGAAGAATATCTCGCGGGATATGATTTGACAAATTCTAAATTTTAATCAATTTTTTACAGATTTTTATTCATTTTAATATATTTTTATGATATTTTACTGCATCTCTTATATTTTTGCCAATTTATTTGACAATGTTTTTTGAATGCGATATAATTTCTATGATAGGATAAACCTATCTTAAAAAGGGGATATTATGAGCAGTTTTAGCATGATATGCAATGCTGCTGTAACCGCCGGAGTTGTAAGTGGAGTAATCGCAATCATAGTTGGCGCGATACTCGGTGCTATAATATTTAAAATAGTCGCTAACAAAAAATTGGACAACAGCAAATCAAACGCTGTTAAAATAATTGAAGAGGCGTACGCAGAAGCAAAAAGCATAAAAAAAGAATCGGTTTTAGAGGCTCGTGAAGAGGCTCAAAAAATCAAAGACGAAGCAAATGCAGAAGTCAAAGAAAGGCGCAGTGAATTGCAAAAGCAAGAGGAGCGTCTTGACCAACGTGAAGAGTATCTGACAAAAAAAGAGACTTCACTAGACAATAAAACAGAACAACTAGAAAACGAAAAGGCGCAATTAGACGAAAATCGCCAAGTACTCACGAACAAGATTAAAGAGCAGGAGGAAATAAAAGAGCAAATGCTTGCAAGGCTTGAAACAATATCAGGCCTATCAAAAAAAGAAGCCAAGGATATCATCATTGAAACGGTCACAGAAGAGGCTAAGAAAGATGCAGGCATAATGGTGAAACAAATCGAAGATGAAGCAAAAGAAAACGCAGACAAGCTTGCTCGCGACATTGTAGTAACAGCAATACAGCGATGCGCTACTGACCTGTCATCTGAAACAACAGTAACATCAGTTCCGCTTCCTAACGATGAAATGAAAGGCAGGATTATAGGCCGCGAGGGTAGAAACATCAGGTCAATTGAAAGCGTGACAGGCGTTGAGCTTATAGTTGACGATACACCAGAGTCTATCACAATATCAAGCTTTGACCCTGTAAGGCGAGAGATTGCACGTATCAGCCTTGAAAAGCTTATTGTTGACGGCAGAATTCATCCAGCAAGAATTGAGGAGATTGTAGAGAAAGCAACTAAGGAAGTCGACAAGATTATCAAAGAAGCCGGCGAATCGGCTTGCAATGACGTTGGCATCTACAACATGAACCCAGAACTAATAAAAATTCTCGGAAGATTGAAATACAGAACAAGCTACGGTCAAAATTGCTTAAAGCATAGTATTGAAACATCGATTATTGCGGGACTTTTGGCTACCGAGCTTGGAGCAAACGTGGCAGTTGCAAAAAGAGGCGGACTTCTGCATGACATAGGCAAAGCGCTTGACCATGAGATGGAAGGCACACATGTTTCAATAGGTGTAGAGCAGGCCAAAAAATACAAAGAGTCAGAAGCGGTTATCCACTGTATTCAAGCTCACCATGGCGATGTCCCATTCCATAGCGTCGAAGCGGTTATTGTCCAGGTAGCTGATGCAATATCAAGTTCAAGACCAGGTGCAAGACGCGAAAGCTTTGAAAATTACATCAAGCGCCTTCAACAGCTTGAAAGTATTTGCAATGAATTCAAGGGCGTTGAGAAGTCGTACGCATTGCAGGCAGGTCGCGAGGTACGCATTATTGTAAAGCCAGACCAGATAAACGATAACGATGCCATTTTCCTGGCAAAAGATATTGCAAAACGCATTGAAAACGAAATGCAATATCCAGGACAAATTAAAGTTGTAGTAATTCGAGAAAATCGTATTACAGAAACAGCAAAATAGTTTGAACTATAATAAATTAATCAATATAAAAAAGAGCCTTTAATATGGGACGAATCCACAATATAACGAGGCTCTTTTTATAATGAATAAAAAAGTTCAAACAAATGGATTCATATATTCGTTCATGCTTTAATAAAATATATTATGGATTTTTTAATTGACTTCTTCACTGAGAATTTTCAAAATTGTGTTTGGGTTGCCGCAATCTTGTTTGCCCTCTGTCCCACACTTGAAAGTAAGATTGCAATACCGCTGGCAATGAATACCGCCTTTTGGGGAGGGAATAGTCTTTCGCCAATTTTTGCACTTTTTGTCGGATTCATTGGCTCAATGTTACCATGTTACTTTGCTATGATTTTGGCAAGAAAAATCAAAAGTAAGGCGACAGGCTTTGTGAGCAGCAAGCTTATTGAAAAATATTCACGAAAAAGCCAAAACATTTTATTGTCAAATTCAAACTTTAAAAAATACCTAATGTTGGCTACTTTTGTTGCAGTGCCGCTTCCGCTTACCGGAGTATGGTCGGGGAGTTTGATAGCTGGTTTTTCAGGCCTTGACTTAAAATATTCATTCATTGCTATCGCTATCGGTGCATTCATTTCAGCAGCAGCAATAACCATTCTTTGCACAGTTTTTGAAAACTCGATACCTTATATTTTAATGATATCTCTTTTGATTGTCATTGTTGTTTTAACAGTTTCATTACTATTCGACCTTTTCAAAAGCAAAAAGAAAGTATAATAAAAAACTCATATTGTTTGCGTTTTAAAGCCAATATGAGTTTTTTTATTATTTTATTTCCAAAACTTAATTATAAGCAGTCTTTTCATATAATAGCGAACCGGCAATACTACAAATGTCAAAACTATTGGCAAATATAGGGTAGTTGCGAAATCAGCATAAGTTGCTGGTGAAAGTCCTGCGATAAAGTTGATTCCAATAATAATTCCGCAGGTAAGCAAGGTGATGCACCAAATTTTCCACTGCGGTAAAATCGGTTTAGGCATCCAGGCTAGATATTTTTTGTAATTATAGAACTTGATTCCAACATCAATAAGCAAAAGCGCTGGAAGCAAAATATACAAGAATGATGTCCCAGGGTAAACTTTATCCGAACTTAACAAACATACATATACCATTGCCGACACCAGGCAAGCCGCAAAAAAGGTGATTAGCGACACGTACAGATATAATTTATTCGTGTTGTGCTCCAATTTTTGTGTAGGCTTCTTATATTCATTAAAGGCGATATTTTGATCTTTGTAAAAAGATTGCAAATCGCTGTAATCATAAAGCATATCTTCGCGCACTTCGCCAGTTGTTTCACTCGATTTTGAATAAAGTTTTGACAAAATTTCTTTGTGAGATGGATCAATGCTAACATCTCGCTTTGGAGGAGGCATCTTGTAACTGTTTTCTCTCGATTGCTCTACAATTCTTAAACGAGGCGGCTCAATTTTTTTGGCTCTCTCAACTTGCGACGATTCCAAACGAGCGGTTATAAAATGGCCATCATCTTGATGTGCGGTTTCTTTTCCCGAATCTTTGTTTGTGATGGCTTTACTGTTTTCTGAGTAACTGCCATGATTACCGCGATTAAACCTTTCTCTCATCTGTTGCAGGAAATTAACATTTTGGGTATCTTGATTTTCTCCATACTTTCCTTTGTTTTCCAACAACGAGCTCTTGAAATCCTCAATATTGGCTCTTGTTTTTTCCTGGGATTGTTGAAGAGGTGAGTCAACAGTAAAAGCAATTTGGTCTTCTGCAAAGCTGCGTTTTCTTTTGTATTTGTTTATATCTTTTGATATGTCATAAAGACGCCTATTGTACTCATCACGCTCTTTATCGCTCAAAAAGACGCCGTCATCTTTTTCTTGACTCGGTATTGATGTGTCTTGGCTTGTTATGACAGTTTTTTCAACACTGTCTTGTGATCTTTCTTCATTAACTGCGTTTGAGTCTTTATTTGCAAGAAGTGACCTTATTGAATATGTATTGCGCTCTTGTGAGCTGCCGCTATCGTTCGATGTATTCTCAGTCGCAATTACATCTTTTTCCATTTCGCTAGCGTTGTCTTTAATAGGGGAGTTTTGATCAATAATTTGTTTCTCTGCTCCTTCTTTTGGATTATCGTTCAACGCTGAAAAATCAAAATATTCATCATCGTCAGAGACCTCATTTACATCAACGCTGTTTTCATTTGTATTGGTATTAATTTTCTCATCTGCCACAGTCGGCGGAATAGTAAATGATTGGCTGAAACTTTTTTTCTGTTCAGAAGACTGCGATATAATAGTGTGGACACTGTCGCCATTATCATTTTCTTGAAAATCTCTGAATACATCTATGCCATTTCTGTCAAAATAAGATTTCAAATCTTGATAGAAGTTTCTACCTTTTTCTGTGACAGAATAATATTTTCGATTCGGGCCGAAGTCACTGCTTTTTAAGTATGATGATACATAACCTTGCTTTTCCATTCTTGTAAGGTTAGAATAAACGCTTGGCTTTTTAAGCAAGATTCGTCCATTGCTTTTCTTATCGATTTCGCTTATAAAGTCCAAACCATAGTAATCTCTTTCCAAAAGGCAGGTTAGTATTAAAAAGGAGAGTTGTCCTTTTGCATAAAGTTCCATGTATACCTCTTTATACTATTGATTATAAATAAACCTGCGAAAATAGTCAATAAATTTTATCACTTTTTTGTAATATTTTGCAAGCTAGTATGTTATGCATACTACTTTACTAAACAAGACCTCAAACACAAACGCCATAATAAAAAAGAGCAGAGCAGGGAAACTCTGCAATACTTTTTAAAAGAAACTCATAAGCAAAAAGCTTCAATAATAAAGGTCACAAATATAGTAATATAATGATGTCGAGAATTTGCGATTTTGTCAATGATTTTAGAACGCCACGCCGATTGTTTGATGTTTGAGTGAAAAATCAAATTTTTATCACAACAACAACTTATCATACCTGCAAACTGCAAGTCATTTGTTTGCTGGGGGACAGCTTCGGTAAACTCCATTGGTAAACTCAAATGTCAAAATTCACAATAGGGAAGCAACTCATTTACATAATAGTGATTGTAAAAGACTTTCGTAACTATGCGTAAAAGACAGCTTTTACGCATAGAAAAGTGCATAATAGCATTAAAATTGCATGTATTATGTTATATTTTTATAATTACATATTTTTGGTGCTTTATACAATGAAATTTAAATTTATTCATGTGCAAAAACCTTTGATATCATTTTATTGAATCCCAATGCTGTATTTCCGCAAACATCATCTTTAAATATGGTTTCATTCGGATTGTTTATGGATTTTACATCTTTAAGCGACTTGATCGTAATATAGTTCAATATTTTTATAAATACTTTGTATATATCATCGCCTTGGAATAAATCATTTGGAATTGCGCAAAGCACGCTTTCCATAAAGACTTGATTTGCCATATCACCATTTACGTTGAAGTACAATGTATTCATAATTTTTAAAATTTTGATAAAATTATCACCTGCTGCCTTAATCTTGTCTTTCAGTGCATTGTATCGTGAATCAATGTTAATTTTTATGAAATCTTTTTTAGACTTTGAGTAATATTTATAATTTTCGCCATCATAATTTACTACATATAAAACGATTTTTGTGTTGCTGCCAAAATCATCTTTGCCAATAATTTGAATCACATTGTCTTTAACATAAACAAGGCTTGTTTCAGACAAATATCTTATGATATATTTTTGAATATCCTCAGCAAGCTGGTTTACAGTATATTTGCTTGGGTCAAATTTGGTATTATTTTCTGTCAGCTGAATTTCTTCATCTTTCTTCCTACGCTTTTTCTTTTTTTTGATTACCCTTTTTCTGTTTTCCCAGGCATATTTCAGTCGTTCTTTAAAGCTTTGCCAAATTGTAGGCTTTCGGCCAGTATTTATTTCCAACTGAGCGTTTTTTATGCCCAGCAAATAAACAAAAGATGAGCCATCAATAAAAGCGCCGCTCAGTAGTTCATTTGCAGGCTGCAAAATAACATTATCTTTTGTAATTAATGAAACCTTTTCGGACAAATCTTTAATTGTAGATCCAACAATAAAGCTTACAAACTTATTTGTAGAATTAATAAATTTTAAATTGCTTTGGCTTGCTATATTTGATACCAATTCTTTTGATACATTAAGTTTTGCCATTATCAGATCCTTTTAAAATGGTTTTTCAATTTAATTTGGCATATAAAACACATTTGACACCTTAC
>CAMLUY010000021.1 GCA_946487985.1 uncultured Clostridia bacterium | reverse complement strand
TCCACCGAAGGCGCTATTTACAGTGAAAGCTCGGGCAACCTGTCACATTATTCATACGCAGGCAGCATTGCAGGCTATCTCGGCAATGGAGTCATCACCGAGGTGACTGTACAAAATGTTTCAACAATCATGGGCAGCCGCGCAGGATTTGTGTTCGGGGGTATTGGCAGAGGCGGCAGAGCGTCTCACGTATTCACAGATGTCGCTCTCGACAGTGCAATTCGAGCATATCACTATGGCGGATTCATTGCTGGCGAAATTCAGGGCAGCCTGAACTATGCACATGTGTCAAACAACCTGTCAAATGAAACAACCTTTGAGGTTGTTCCACGTGCTGCAACAGCAGTTGGAGGAATTTCAGGCTTGCTTGCTGGCGGAAGCATTACAAACGCAGTTGTTGAACAAGCCTTTACAGCAACAGCAGTCAGCAACTCAAATACAGTGATATCGTATGTAGGCGGTATTGTTGGTCGAGTGTCAGGCGCAGGCAATTACTCTTCAACAATCACAAGCAGTATGGTTACATCAAATATTACTGGCGCATCTGTCGTTGGTGGTGCAGTAGGTCAAGTAGAAAACGCGCTTACAATCAAGGAAGTTGCAGTTAAATCACCTCTGCTTACCTTAAGCGGACAAAAGAGCAATCCTTACCTTGGCGGTATTGTAGGTAATATTACTAATGACAACAATTCATCACTGTCAATGTACAACAGTTACTCAACTTCAAATCTGGTGCTTGACACAGCAACATCTGGTGTAACATCTCAGGCAAGCGTGGGCGGGCTTATTGGAAACGCTATGCGCACACCAAACCTTGCATATTGCTATACAACTTCAACGGTTACAGCAACCGTAGTTGACTTGCGCGGCTTGGGCACAGCAGTCGACTTCTCTGAAATCCAATCCACCGCAGCAGGGTTCAGCTATTCGATTGATGATTCAGCTGGTTATGATAATGTATATTACTTCGGCCATAATGAATCAGGAGATATTGATGGGGCAACAGAGGATCTCAACATTTATACAACAAGCAGGAATTATGGCATATCCTTCGCAACCAAGGTCAAAGATGTTCAAATTTCACTGAAAATCAACAACTATGGCAAGTCTTCTCAAAGCTATGTCGAAGAAATTTCAGGTCAGGAAAGTGCTGCTGGACAAAACCAAAATATCTTCTATAATATCTTTGGCTCAAAATACTTTATAGATCAGTACTCAACACAGTATGAGGATATATACTATAATCATATTAACGATACATATGTGCAAGACAATGATACATCGTTCGCGTTTAATATCAGCAGCGGGCAATATGAATTTACTAAGGCAATACAAATAGCTGAATCAGGCGCTCCTGTCAATGCGGACGACGCGAAGTATCTTGAATTACCATCAACTTCATACATAAAAACTGAGTATATTGATTCAACAGGCAAAATCTGGGAATATCAAAAGCTTGAAGACAATTACAGCAGTTATGTCAGCGGATCAGACTCAGAAGACACTTTGCCAGAAGGTGATTATACCGTTCGGCAAACTTTAATCTTGACAAACGATGACGGAAGCGCAAACGATGATGGCATGAAAGGCCTACTCAGACAAACAGTGTATTGTGGCAGCGATGGCAATTACTATCGGTCAAAATTTAATAAAGTCAATGGTACAACAACGGTTGCAATAGAAAACATAACTACTGGCGTGACATTGACCTTAAACGATGATGGCAATTTCGTTACAAGTTCTGGCGCTGTTGTTTTCAATAAAGGTGATTTGACAGAAGTTTGGTCGTGCTCGAAAACATCTTACAGCAACCTTGCTTTTGAAAATAATCTGGCTTGGACGCAAAGATAGTTGCCAAAAATCACAACAAAATGATTAAAAAACAAAAAAAATGTTAAAAATCTATTGACATTCCTTTATCCAATGCGCTATAATATCATAGATATTGGTTGTGAATAAGATTTTTAAATGTAACTAATTTAATAAAAAAGGGACTTTTATAGCATTTTTGTGCTATAAGGTCCTTTTTTTGGCTCTTTTCACAAATGCGAAATTCATATGAATTTTCAGCCAAGTACAACAGTATAAGGAGATGCAAATGTCTGTAAACGTTAGAAAAGTTAAGCAAGGTAAAACAGAAAGGTATACTTTTGGTCATTGTGACGAGCTTATTCAAGTCCCAGCACTTCTTGAAATTCAACAAAAGTCATACAAAGATTTCTTGACCAAAGGCATTAAAAGGGTTCTTGATGAGTTTTTCCCACTCACAGACTACTCAGGCAAGGCAAAAATGTACATTACTGAAATATTGCCTTTTGCAGAACCAAAATATGACATCAAAGAGTGCAAACGTCGCGGGGCAACATACTCCTCACCATTGAAGGTGAAGGCGCGCTTTGTCGTAGAGGAAACCGGACAGGCTGTCGAACAAGAGGTCTTCATGGGTGACGTGCCAATGATGACAGAGCAGGGCTCTTTCATTTATAATGGTATCGAGCGCGTAGTTATCAACCAGATTGTACGTGCCCCAAGCGTTTATCTTGCTCGTGAAAAGGACAACAATGCAACACTGCGTGCTCAGGTTATTCCAGTACACGGTACTTGGATTGAAATCGAGCAGGGTGCAAATGAAAACCTTAAAATCGTTCTTGAACGCAAGAACAAAATCAGTCTTGGCGTATTCCTTAAATGTTTTGGTTTCACCAATGATGAGATCCTGCGCTGCTTTGGCAACAACCACTATATTAAGAATGTAATCGAGAAAGAGCCTCAAACAACGCAAGAGGAGGCTTTGCTTGAATTTTCTCGCAAGACTCGTCCATCAGATGTTCCATCTGTTGAAAGCACTCGTTCTTTCTTGAATGTGTCATTCTTCACTGATGCATATTACAATCTTTCACGTGTTGGCCGATACAAGTTCAACAAAAAACTTGGCTTAAAAACTCGTTTGCCAGGCTTAATAAACGCCGAAGACATCATTGTTGATGGCGAGCTTCTTGTTCGCGCTGGTGAAGAGTTTACTCGCGAATCAGCTGAGCGCGTGCAAAACGCAGGCGTCAATGAGGTCTGGGTTCAGATAAATGGCAAAAAGCACCTTATGCGTGGCAATGGACGTGTGACTCTTTCAAAATACTTCCCTTGCAATCAAGAAGAGCTTGGTATTTTTGAAGATGTATATTTCCCTGTGCTTAAACAAATTCTTGAAGAAAACAAGACAAAAGAAAAACGTCTTGAAGCAATCAAGAACAGTGCAAAAGACCTTGTCATTACAACTTTGACAATGGACGATATACTTGCAACTATCTCATGCTATCTTGATGTACTTGAAGGCATCGCAGGAATAGACAAGATTGAACACCTTTCAAATAAACGTGTTGCAACGGTTGGCGAGCTTACCTGCAACGCTTTCCGCAGCGGTGTAACAAAACTCTCAACAAATATTAAGGAGACACTCCAAGGCCGTGAGTTTGAAGAAGTAACTCCGTCACAAGTAATGAATCCAAAAGCTGTCAACAAAGCTCTTCGTGACTTCTTCTCACAATCACAGCTGTCGCAGATCATGGATCAAAAGAACCCTCTTTCAGGTATTACTCAAAAGCGTCGTATCTCAGCTATCGGCCCTGGCGGTATTAAAAAAGAGCGCGCAGACCCAGAAATCCGCGATATTCACTACACACACTATGGCCGTATTTGCCCTGTGGAAACACCAGAAGGTCAATCAATCGGTCTTATCAATACTCTTGCAACTTATGTTAAAATCAATGACTATGGCTTCCTTGAAACTCCATATCGCGTAGTTGATAAAGAAAAGGGCGTTGTAACCAAAGATGTTGTCTACAAAATGGCTGATGTAGAAAATGAAAGCTACATTGCACAGGCCATCGAACCTCTTGACGAGGAGGGGCACTTCATCAATAAGCGTGTTATGTGCCGTCACGGCTCAGTCAATGAGGAAGTTCCAGCAAGCAAGGTTGACTACATGGACGTATCTCCACGCCAAATGATTTCTGTGGCTACAAGCCTTATTCCTTTCGTCAATGGCGACGAAGCCAACCGTGCACTTATGGGCGCAAACATGCAGCGTCAGGCTGTTCCAGTACTCAGACCAGAATCTCCTGTTGTCGGTACTGGTATGGAAGCCATTGCCGCTCACGATAGTGGCTGCGTAATTCTTGCAAAACGCGCGGGAACAGTAAACTATGTTTCAGCCGATGAAATTCGCGTGTTGACTGATAAGGGCGATATTGACATATATACGCTTACCAAGTTTGCCAAAGCCAATGACGACGTATGCTTTAATCAAAGACCATGTGTTAAGAAGGGCGACCGCGTAGAGGAAGGCGAAGTCATAACAGACGGCTACTCAACTGATCATGGCGAACTTGCCGTAGGTAAAAATGTGCTTATTGGCTACATGAACTGGGAAGGACAGAACTTTGAGGACGCTATTCTGATAAATGAGCGACTTGTTAAAGATGACGTCTACACATCTATCACTCTTTATGACCAAGAAATCAAGTGCCGTACAACAAAACTTGGCGACGAAGTCATCACACGTGACATTCCAAACCTTGGTGAGGACGCACTTAAAGACCTCGATGAAAACGGTATCGTTCGTATAGGTGCCGAAGTTCATCCAAATGATATCCTTGTCGGCAAAGTTACACCAAAAGGCGAAACAGACCTTACACCAGAAGAAAGGCTGCTTCGTGCTATCTTTGGTGACAAGGCTCGTGATGTTCGCGATACTTCACTTCGCGTTCAGCATGGTAAAGGCGGCGTTGTTGTCGATGTCCAGGTCTTCTCAAAGAAAAACAAAGACGACCTTGAACCAGGCGTAACCATGATGGTCAAAGTCACAGTTGCTCAAAAGCGCAAGCTTTCAGTCGGAGATAAAATGGCGGGTCGCCATGGTAACAAAGGTGTTGTTTCAATCGTATTGCCTGAGGCAGATATGCCATTTATGGCAAACGGACAGCCACTTGATATTGTGCTCAGCCCACTTGGAATTCCATCTCGTATGAATATTGGTCAGGTTATGGAAGTTCACCTTGGCTTGGTTGCAAACACACTTGGCTGGAAAGTTGCAACTCCTGCATTTGATGGCGCAACCACAGAAGACATCAAACAGCTGCTTGTTGACAACAATTTCAGACCAGACGGAAAAGTACAACTTTACGACGGCCGCACAGGTGAGCCATTCAACAACCTCAGCACTGTCGGCGTAAAATATATGCTTAAACTTGAACATATGGTTGATTCAAAGATTCACGCTCGTTCAATCGGACCATACGCACTCATTACTCAGCAGCCTCTTGGCGGTAAATCACTCTTTGGCGGACAAAGATTTGGTGAAATGGAAGTTTGGGCACTGGAAGCATACGGCGCAAGTCATATTCTTCAAGAAATGCTTACTGTAAAATCAGACGACCTCAATGGCCGCTTGAAAACATATGAGTCAATCATCAAAGGACTGCCTATCGCAGAACCAGGCATTCCAGAATCATTCAAGGTATTGGTAAAAGAGCTTCAAGCTCTCGGACTTGACGTCAAGATTCTCACAGAGGGTAATAAAGAAATTTCTCTCAGCGAACTCAGCCAAGACGAACAAGACATGCCAAATACGCTTGCACAAGACACTGAAAAAGATCTTGAAGAGGGCATTTTCGATTTCGAAGAGCATGTTTCAAATCTCAACGAAGCCGAAGACAATGCGGATAAAGATTTCCAAGAAGTCTTTGAAGAGTCTACCAAAAACGATTCGCTCGATAATCTCGATATCTTTGATGACTTTGGCGATTTCGACGAATAATTAATTTACTGCCAATCTGGCAAAAAAGATAAAACTGCACAAACAATTAAAGGGGATTTTGATATGTTTGAACTTAACAATTTTGATTCTATTAAAATAGGCATCGCATCACCAGAAAAGATTCGTGAATGGTCGCATGGTGAGGTCACCAAGCCTGAAACCATCAACTATCGTACTCAGAAACCAGAACGCGATGGTCTTTTCTGCGAAAAGATTTTCGGACCTCGCAAGGACTGGGAGTGCCAATGCGGGCGATATAAGCGCGTTCGCTACAAGGGTGTAGTCTGCGACAAATGCGGTGTTGAAGTTACACGCGCCAAGGTTCGCCGTGAAAGAATGGGACATATCGAACTTGCATCTCCTTGTACTCACATATGGTTTTTCAGGAATGTTCCTTCAAAAATTGGTACATTACTTGAAATGACGCCAAAGGTGCTTGAACAGGTCGTTTATTATGTTTGCTATGTCGTTCTCGATCCAAAGAAGACCGACCTTGCTTACAAGCAAGTACTTACTGACAAAGAGTATGCAGACGCAGTCGAAAAATATGGCGCTGACGGCTTTGAAGTCGGCATGGGTGCAGAGGCAATCAAGCGTTTGCTCGGCGAAGTAGACCTTCAAAAAGAATCTCGCATGCTCAAAGAGTCACTCACATCACTCAAAGGCCAACGCAAAATCAAAGCAATGAAAAAGCTTGATGTCGTTGAATCTTTCATTGCAAGTGGCAACAATCCAACTTGGATGGTGCTCGACGTAATTCCTGTGCTGCCACCAGATTTGCGTCCTATGGTTCCTCTTGATGGAGGCCGCTACGCTACAAGTGACCTAAACGATCTTTACAGACGTGTTATCAACAGAAACAATCGTCTGAAAAAACTCATGGAGCTTGGCGCTCCTGACGTAATCGTGCGCAATGAAAAACGTATGCTTCAAGAAGCAGTCGACAACCTTATCGATAACGGTAAGCGCGGCAAAGCTGTACAAAGCTCAAAGCAACGCGACCTGAAATCACTTACAGCAATGTTGGGCGGAAAACAAGGCCGATTCAGACTCAACCTTCTTGGTAAGCGTGTTGACTACTCAGGACGTTCTGTTATTGTCGTAGGCCCTGAGCTTAAAATGTATCAATGCGGTCTGCCAAAAGAGATGGCTCTTGAACTTTTCAAACCATTCATTATGAACCGACTTGTTGACCTTAACAAATCTCACAATATCAAGGCCGCAAAACGCATGATTGAAAAAGAAAAGCCTGTTGTTTGGGATATACTTGCAGAGGTCATCAAAGACCACCCAGTATTCCTCAACCGTGCTCCAACACTTCACAGACTTTCTGTTCAAGCTTTCGAACCAGTGCTCGTTGAGGGCAGGGCAATCAAACTTCACCCTGCATGCTGCGCTGCATTCAACGCCGACTTCGACGGTGACCAGATGTCAGTTCACGTACCACTTTCAATCGATGCTCGTACAGAAGCTCGTACTTTGATGCTTGCATCAAACAACATTCTGAAACTTTCAGATGGTGAACCTATTGTTACACCATCACAAGATATCGTTCTTGGCTGTGCATACATGACAATGGTAAAACCAGGTGTGCTCGGTGAAGGCAATATCTATGCTTCACTTGACGAAGCGGTTATTGCATATCAGACACAGAACTTGCACATACAAGCACTTATCAAAGTCCGCCTTGAAAAAGAAATCGACGGCAAAAAGTACTCAAAAATTGTTGAAACCACAGTTGGCCGCTTGCTGTTCAATCAGCAAATACCACAAGACCTTGGCTTTGTTGACAGAAGCAAACCAGAAAATATTTGTGAACTTGAATTTAATAAAAATATTGTCAAGAAAGACCTTGGTAAAATCCTGGCTGCAACATATGATAAATATGGTACTACTGCCTGTGCAAAACTTGTAGACAAAATCAAAGAAACAGGTTACAAATACTCAACACTTGGTGCTTTGACTGTAAATGCATTTGATATTGCAGAACCAAAAGATAAAGCAGCGATCATTCAAGAAACAGACCAAAAAGTTTTGGAAAATGAAAAATTGTTCAAGCGTGGACTTATCACACTTGACGAAAAACTTCGCAACAACATCG
The DNA here is from genome assembly GCA_946487985.1 of uncultured Clostridia bacterium. Taxonomy (GTDB): domain Bacteria; phylum Bacillota; class Clostridia; order Christensenellales; family UBA1242; genus Caccovivens. The sequence continues at coordinate 3,335 of CAMLUY010000021.1, read as the reverse complement.
ACCTTTGGGGAGAAACCAAAGCCAAGATTGAAAAAGCGCTCTTTGAAGGCATGGATGAACACAATCCTTTCAAGGTAATGTGCATTTCAGGTGCTCGTGGTTCAAAAGACCAGCTCAACGCTCTTTGTGGTATGTCAGGTATCAAGACTACTGCATCGGGTGAAAAAATTGACGTTCCTGTAAAATCATCTTTCGTCAAAGGCTTGACACCAATCGAGTATTTCCTTACCGCTCGTGGTGCTCGTAAAGGTCTTACCGATACAGCCTTGAAAACAGCCGATTCCGGATATCTTACACGTCGTCTGGTAGACATATCACAAGATGTAGTGGTTACAACCGAAGACTGCTTTGCAGACCTTGGCGAACAAGTCAAAGGCGTTTACGTTACTGACCTTGTCGTTGACGGTGTGGTACAGGAAACAATCGCAGAAAGAATATATGGCCGTGTTGCCGTTGAAGACATCACAAATCCTGAAACAGGTGAGCTGATTGTCAAAGGCAATACAATGATTACAAGCGAACAAGCTGACGCAATCATGAAAGCTGGCATTAAAAAGGTTCAGATAAGATCGCTCTTTACCTGCCGATGCAAGCATGGCGTATGTGCAAAATGCTATGGACGTGACCTTTCAAATAAAGATATGGTTACAGTTGGCGAAGCTGTCGGTATCGTGGCTGCTCAATCGATTGGTGAACCTGGTACACAGCTTACAATGCGTACATTCCACTCAGGTGGTGTTGCTTCTGCGCTTGATATTACACAAGGTTTGCCGCGTGTAGAAGAAATTTTTGAAGCACGCAAGCCAAAAGGTGAAGCACTGCTTTCAGAAGTTGCCGGCAAGCTTACAATCAAACAAGATGCTAAATATTACTACTTCACAGTTGCATCTCGTGATGGCGAAGTTGAATATGAGGCGAAAAAGCCTGTTGTTCTGCTTGCTAAAAATGGCGAAACAGTTGAACCAGGTACTCAGCTTACAGCAGGTGCGATCAATCCGTCAGACTTACTCCGCATGAAAGGCGTTAAAGGCCTTCAAGAATATCTGCTCAACCAGGTAGTTTCAACATATCGCGGTCAAGACGTTAAAGTTAATGATAAACACATTGAAATCATCATCAGACAGATGCTCAAAAAAGTCAAAGTTGAATCGGCAGGCGACACATCTCTTCTGCCAGGTGAAATTGTTGACGTATACCGATGCGACGAAGAAAATGAAAAGATTCTTCAAGAGGGCGGTGTACCTGCTACCGTGAAGAGAATTTTGCTTGGTATCACAAAGGCATCACTTTCAACCGAATCCTTCCTGTCTGCTGCATCATTCCAGGAAACATCACGTACACTTACTGACGCATCAGTAAAAGGCAAAGTTGACAATCTTATTGGTCTAAAAGAAAATGTTATCATCGGAAAACTGATTCCAGCCGGTACAGGCATCAAAAAGTATCGATCAGTTATGCCAGTTGTTGTCAATGACAATTCTTTCAATGACTCAACACCACCAACAGGTTCAGACACCGATTCGGATTTTAATTTCGATATAGACCTTGCTGAATAAATAAATTCAAACAAATACAAAAAATAAAAAAGCTCTCAATAGATGCAAAACTTCAAATCGATTTTGAAGTCTGCGCATCAAAGAGAGCTTTTCTATTATTTTTCGACATTATATGTCTTTCAATATTTTTTTACTTGTTTTATTCGACAATTTATGATATAATGCTCCCGGAGTATTTCGACAACATGGAAAAATCTGACAAGACGACAAACAAAAGGACTTTGACAATCATTGCAAGCTTATGCCTACTGATTGTCAGCATTGTGTTGCTTATCGTATTTTTAGTAATCAAAAATTCTGACAATTCAAGTGCTAATATAACATTGCTCAGAATCACAGCAAATGACATAACCTTGAATGTTGGCCAATCAGTTGAAGACTATTATACCATTTCTAATCCAGACGCTAAAATAGACATTGAAATTGACAAACAAAATATTATACAAATCGATAAAACAAGCATAACCGCCATAAAAAGCGGCATTGTGAAAGTTACATTGACAGCTGTTCTTGATGATGCTACCGCAAAAGAAAATTTTACAGTAACTGTTTCAGCGCCCGATTACAGTTATCAGGTCACAAACGTGCAGGGCGGAAGTTTTCAAAATAATACCATTTATGTAAGCAAATCTTCGCCCGCGGCTTTTAAAGTTGATGTTTATGATAAGCTTGGTCAAGCAATAGCTGTGAGCGAACTCGACTATATAATATCCTCTGGGATAATTCAAAATCAACTAGGCACATTTATTGTTATTGCTGATGAGAACTGCGTTATTACCTTTGCCATAAGAGGCACCGATTACACATTTTTCCTAAATGTTGCAATTTTGTAGAAAATTTAGTTTATCAAGCGAACTTTTATTCGTTGATACCTACGATATGGATTCCTGCTATTTCAAGATATACATAGCTTGACAGCGGGCGATTTAAAGCGTCATCAGAATGTGTACATACATATATTTCGTTCGCATCAATTTTGGTGATAATAACACTGTGATTGAATCTTTCAGGGTTTTGCCTTAACTGAATAATGTCGCCAATTTCAAGATGATTTATTGCTCTCATTTCGCCGAAAGGGCCGGGCTTATTATTAGAAATTAGAAACCTTTTTAATTGCTCAACCGATGTCCAACTGGGTGAGCGATGATTTAGATCAATATAGTACCAACCCCAAATTTTATCATAGTTCATTTTGCCACCGCCAGCAAGCAAACATTGTGATACAAAGTTGGAACAATCACCGCCAATGCCTGAAAAATGATAAAATTCAGGATTATGTCCAAGTGCCCATTTTTGTGCGTAATTTATTGCAGCCAATCTATCGTAATTTGTCATAATGTTATTTATATATTTACAAATCTACAAAGGTGCATCATTTCATAAGAAAATAAAATTTTGTTGCATTTTACAAAAACAGGGAAAATAATATTTTGATGCAACTACTTTGGGATAATTGACACTTAATTCTCGTTTTATGCATTAAAATTTACATAATAAAAACCACCAGCTTCACTGGTGGATTTTTATTACAATCAGCCCAAAAACCTTGTCTTTATACAGAACAATTCCAAAATGGTTCGACTGATTTCCCTGTGGTAGCCTCAAGGGGAACCTCGCCCTAAAAATCTTGCGATTTTTAGGGGACCCGAACGAACCCAGGGGTTCGATTCCTCAAATTAAAAAATTGCATAAAAAAACTGCAAATACTTGCAGTCAAATTGAACTGGTAGCCTCAAGGGGAATCGAACCCCTGATTCCGCCGTGAGAGGGCGGCGTCTT